>NZ_CAMLFY010000048.1 GCF_946479415.1 uncultured Shinella sp.
CCGAAGGACGCCGACGTCACGCTGCTCTCGGGTGGTGAACGCCGCCGTATCGCGCTCTGCCGCCTGTTGCTGTCGCAGCCCGACCTGCTGCTGCTCGACGAACCGACCAACCATCTCGACGCCGAGACCATCGCCTGGCTGGAAAAGCACCTGCGCGACTATCCGGGCGCCGTGATGATGATCACCCACGACCGCTACTTCCTCGACAACGTCACGGGCTGGATCCTCGAGCTCGACCGTGGCCGCGGTATTCCCTACGAAGGCAACTACTCGGCCTACCTCACGGCCAAGGCCAAGCGCATGCAGCAGGAAAGCCGCGAAGAGGCCGGCCGCCAGAAGGCGCTGTCGCGCGAACAGGAATGGATCGCCTCCAGCCCGAAGGCCCGCCAGGCCAAGTCCAAGGCCCGTATCAAGGCCTACGAACAGCTGGTCGATGCGGCCGAGAACATCCGGCCCGGCGATGCGCAGATCATCATTCCGGTGTCCGAGCGTCTCGGCAACGTGGTCATCGAACTGGAAGGCATCAAGAAGGGCTTCGATGGCCGCACGCTGATCAACGACCTGTCGATCAAGCTGCCGCCGGGCGGCATCGTCGGCATCATCGGCCCGAACGGCGCCGGCAAGTCGACGCTGTTCAAGATGATCACCGGTCAGGAGACGCCGGATGCGGGTTCGATCCGCGTCGGTGACACCGTGCATCTCGGTTATGTCGACCAGAGCCGCGATGCGCTCGACGGCAACAAGACCGTCTGGGAGGAAATCTCCGGCGGTGCGGAAGTCGTCAAGCTCGGCAAGTTCGAAATGAACTCGCGCGCCTATTGCGGCGCCTTCAACTTCAAGGGCGGCGACCAGCAGCAGAAGGTCGGCAATCTCTCGGGTGGCCAGCGCAACCGCGTTCACCTCGCCAAGATGCTGAAGGCTGGCGGCAACGTCCTGCTGCTCGACGAACCCACCAACGACCTCGACACGGAAACGCTGGGTGCGCTGGAAAGCGCGCTGGAAAACTTCGCCGGCTGCGCGATCATCATCAGCCACGATCGCATGTTCCTCGACCGTCTGGCGACGCACATCCTGGCCTTCGAAGGCGACGGCCATGTCGAATGGTTCGAAGGCAACTTCGAAGACTATGAAGAGGACAAGGTTCGCCGTCTCGGCCCCGATGCGCTCAACCCCGGCAGCCAGGCCTACAAGCGCCTGACGCGCTAATTATTCAGCGGCTGGAAGCCAGCCACTGCCAAAACGGGCGCGTTTGTTCGCTCTTCCTGAAAAACCCCGGCTCGCCGGGGTTTTTCTTTGGGCCTGTTGATGGAAAGATCGGCGACACGGATTTTGTCTTGCGCGACGCGGCTTAATCACATAAACATATCTTTATGTCTTGATTGGAAAGATCATGGGCGAGAAACTCGGACTGGATGACATCGTGGAGATCCTGAAGGCGGCGGGCGAACCGACGCGCCTTCGCCTGCTTGCGCTTCTGTCGCATGGTGACCTGACGGTGACGGATCTCACCGATATTCTCGGTCAGTCCCAGCCGCGCATCTCGCGCCATCTGAAGCTGCTCGCCGAAGCGGCCCTCGTCGATCGTTACCAGGAGGGCGCCTGGGCCTTCTTCCGCCTCAGTCAGGGCGGCCCCGCCGTCACGCTGGTGCGCCAGCTGCTGGAAGCCTCCGAACCGGCCGACGCGGTGTTCGCCCGTGACGACGAGCGGCTGCGTGCGCTGAAGAAGATCCGCTCCGACAAGGCGCAGGCCTATTTCAGCCGCAACGCGGCCGAATGGGATGCCGTGCGGCGCCTGCATGTCAGCGAGGCCGAGGTAGAGGCGAAGCTCGCCGCGATGATCGGCACCGAACCGGTCGATGGTTTCCTCGATCTCGGCACCGGCACGGGGCGCATCCTCCAGCTCTTCGAAGGCCTTTACCGCCGCGGCGTCGGTGTCGATGCCAGCCGCGACATGCTGGCGGTTGCCCGCGCCAATCTCGATCGCGCCGGCATCACCAAGGCATCCATCCGCCATGGCGACATTTTCAATCTGCCGCTGGAGCGCGACGAATTCGACGTCGTGACGATCCATCAGGTGCTGCACTTCCTCGACGAGCCGGACGCGGCGGTCGGCGAGGCCGCGCGCATGCTGGCGCCCGGCGGCCGCCTTGCCATCATCGACCTTGCCCCGCATGCGCTGGAGCATCTGCGCGACGAACATGCTCATATCCGCCTCGGCTTCTCGCATCAGACGATGTCCGAATGGCTGGAGAAGGCCGGCCTTGCCGTGGAGGAGGTCGTTGATCTCCAGCCCGTGCATTCGGCCGCAGATGCGCTCACCGTTACCATCTGGCTTGCCCGCGATACCCGCGAACAGGCGGCCGACCCCATTGCCATCCGCAGGAGGAGTTGACATGACCCAGGCGACCGCCATCCCAGCCCGCAAGGACATCCGCCTGTCTTTCGAGTTCTTCCCGCCGAAATCCGTGGAAGCCGAGGGACAGCTCTGGGAGACGGCCGCCGCCCTTTCGGCGTATGATCCGGGTTTCATGTCGGTCACCTATGGTGCGGGCGGCTCCACCAAGCTGCCGACGCTGGCAACGGTCCGCCACCTGCTCAAGATGGGCCTGCCGGCCGCCTCACACCTCACCTGCGTCGGCGCGACGAAGGAAGAGGTTCACGCCGTCGTCGCCGATTTCCAGGCCGCCGGCGTCCGGCATTTCGTTGCGCTGCGCGGTGATCCGCCGGGTGGCGTCGGCACGCCCTATCAGCCGCATCCCGGCGGTTATGCCAATGCAGCCGAGCTGGCGGCGGGCCTGCGCGACCTTGCCGATTTCGAGATCTCCGTCTCCGCCTATCCGGAAAAGCACCCGCAGAGCCCCGACGTCGCCGCCGATGTCGATATGCTCAAGCGCAAGGTGGACGCGGGCGCGACGCGTGCGTTGACCCAGTTCTTCTTCGAGAACGACGATTTCGAGCGCTATTTGGAGCGTGTCCGCAAGGCCGGTATCACCATTCCCGTCGTGCCGGGCATCCTGCCGGTGCACAATCTCGGCCAGGTCCAGAAATTTGCCGGCCTCTGTGGCGCGAGCGTGCCCGCATGGCTGGCCGATCGTCTCGGCCCCTATGACGACCGTCCGCAGGAGCGCGCCGCCGTCGCCGTCGAGCTCGCGATCCGCCAGGTGGAAGACCTCATCACCCGCGGCATTTCGGAATTCCATTTCTACACGATGAACCGCGCCGCCATGGTCTCTGCCGTGTGCGATGGTGTCGGTTTCGCCCGCAACGACCGGCAGCCGGTAACGGGCGCCGCAGCCTGAGCCTTTGTCGATGCTACAAACGAAAATGCATGGCGCCGTCTCCGGGGCCATGCATTTTTCTTGATAGGTTCGGCAGGGTTTATTGCTTTTGTCCCTGACCTCTCTGACTGCGCTTGGGTCGCCTTAGATAAAAATCATCGTGGCGACGAAGAGGAACGCTGCACTGATCATCAGAACATTCAAGGAATGTGTGAGTCCCATGGCTGACCTCCTTGCGTTGACGGTTCGATATTACGACCGAAAAAAGCGTGTTGGAAAGGCGTTTTGTTGCTGCGTTGCAACATCCGGGCTTCGCCGGGTGTTTATTCACAGCGCTAACCTGCTGAATTTTCTCCTCTATTGTGTGCGCCACAAAAAATTCACAATCCTTACCGGATGACGAGTGTCGACAGAGTTCATTTACCATAATGGTTCAGGCCGACGTCGCAATCCGGGCAGTTTAACGAAACGATCAGGATGATCTTTTGTTCCCGCAAGGGGTGAGTCGCTAGCGACCGCGCAGGCGCGCGATGGCGCGGCCGTCCAGCACGACAAGACCGAAAAGAACCAGCGCCATGCCGAGAAGGCCAAGCGGCGTCAGCGTTTCGCCAAGGAAGAGCATGCCAGCGATGATGGCGCTCGGCGGCACGAGCAGCGTTACGAGCGAGGTGTTGGTGGCGCCTGCCGCCGCCATGATGCGGAAGAACAGGATATAACCATAGGCGGTCGAAAGCAGAGCCAGCGCGAGCACGGCGAGGATCGTCGGCAG
Organism: uncultured Shinella sp.; assembly: GCF_946479415.1. The sequence goes on from NZ_CAMLFY010000048.1 coordinate 4,048, forward strand.
CGGCGGCAGGGGAAGCTGCCAGGGCGCGTCGAGCGCGAAGGAGACGGGCAGCATCAGCAGCGTGGAGGCGGAAAGCTGGCCGGCGGCGATGACCGGCGGAGCGGTGCCGCGGAAGCGTTTGCCGTAGGTCGCGGCAAAGCCATAGGAAACGGCGGCGAGCACGGGCAGGAGGACGGCCCAAAGTGGTGGACCGCCGTCTCCGGTGAAGGGGGCGAGCGCGCGCGGGCCGATCAGCACGGCGGTGCCGACGAGGCCGATCAGGCAGCCCGCGATCTTTTCCGAGGAGAGCTTTTCATCTGCCGTCATCTGGTTGGCGATGAGCACGGTGAAGATCGGCGTCGTCGCGTTGAGGATCGAGGCGAGGCCGGCGCCGATCTGCGTCTGGCCGAGGAAGATCAGCATATGCGGCACGGCATTGTTGATAAGGCCGAGCAGCAGGAATTCGCGCCAGCGGGTGCGCAGCGTTTCATAGATGCCGAAACGGCCGGCGACATAGACGTGCAGAGCCAGTGCCGCGATGCCAACGCGCAACAGGACGAGCGTTGCCGGCGGCACATGACCCACGGCGACGCGGGCGAAGAAGAACGAGCCGCCCCAGATCATGCCGAGCAGTGCCAGCAGACCCCAGGTCTGCGCGTTCATGCGGGTCGGTGCCGCCACCGTATTGTCCATGGTTCCCCTCCCAGGGTATGCGCCAACGAGAAGAGCGGCCGCCGGATGGACCGTGCTGCCGCTCTCAGTCTCGTCGCTTTCATAGCACCGGGGCGGAGAACCGCCACCTGATTTCCGTCAGAGGGCCGACAGCAGTGCCTGCGTTGCCCAGCCATCGGCGGGTAGGCCGAGCTTCTGCTGTTCCTTCTGGATGGCCGTGCGCGTGCCGGAGCCCAGAATGCCGTCGATCTTGCCGACATCGTGACCCAGCGCGTTCAGCTTGGTCTGCAGCTGCTTCATGGCCTCTTCCGAGAGGCCTTCCTCCGGGTTGCCGCGCTCATAAGGCGGGGCGCCGGCAAGCCGGGTCGCGAAATAGGCGGCCGAGGTCGTGTAGATGAACGACTGGTTCCATTCGAGATAGATGTTGAAGTTCGGGTAAGTCATGAAGGCCGGGCCTTTGCGGCCCTGCGGCAGAACCACCGAGGCTTCGAGATTGCCGAAGGACGTGTCGCCGTCGCGCGGCTTGACGCCGAGCGCAAACCAGTCGGCGGCCTTCATGCCCGGTTGCAGGCCGGTCTTTTCGAAGGGCAGGTTTTCCGGAATGGAGATTTCCTGGATCCACGGCTGGCCCTTGGTGAAACCGAGGCTCTGGATGAACTTCGCCGCCGTCAGGATGGCATCCGGCGAGCTCTGCTTGACGTTGACGTGGCCGTCGCCGTCGCCATCCACGCCATAGGCGATGATGTCGCGCGGCAGCATCTGTACCTGGCCGATTTCACCGGCCCAGGCACCCGTCGTGCCGTTCGGGTCGAGGTCGCCGTGGCCGACCATCTCGATGGCTGCGAGAAGCTGCGGACGGAAGATTTCGGGGCGGCGGCAATCATGGGCGAGCGTCACCAGCGCGTTGCGGGTGATGAAATCGCCCTGCACGGCGCCGAAGTCGGTTTCCATGGCCCAGAAGGCGGCGATGACGGGGCCGGGCACGCCGAATTCCTGCTCGGCGCGGCCGAAGACGCCCGAGAGGTCCTTCAGCTTCTTCCGGCCGATATCGAGGCGTGACTGGCTGACCGTGCGCTTGGAGAATTCAAGGAACGTCTGGCGGAAGACGCCCTGGGCGCGGTCGCGCGACAGAACCTTCTGGTCGAGGGCGGCACCGGCCAATGCGCGGTCGGCGACATCGGCGGAAACGCCGAGCGTCTGCACCTCGGCCTTCACGCCCTGAAGAAAGGCGCTGAGATCGCCGCCGCAGGCGGCTGCCGTCGTGGCCGCCGTCTGGGCATACGCGGTGCCGGCGAAAAGAAGGGCCGTGAGGCCTGCCGCAAATGTCGTCTTCAGGTTCAGCCGCATCTCAATGCTCCCTTGGGGTCCGTTGCCCGCTGTCTGGATGGCGACCCGTCGTTGCACACGCGTGCCCGACAGGCTCTGGGATTGACCGGCTGTCTCAGATGAATGTGACGGAAGCAAGAAGAAAAAGGCAACCGCAGCGCGCAGTCACCCTTTTCACGCTATTGTGCTCCGCTCAATGCCCGGTTCAACGGGTGACCGACGCCACCCACTTGTTCCAGTTCTTGGCCGAGCCGGCAAAGACGTTGATATCGGTGTTCGTCGTCACGCCCGGCACGACGCCGGTCGAGGTATATTGCCAGAAGGCCCATTTGCGCGCGGAATAGATGTTTTCCGGGTGGTTCGCCACCGAGCGCAGCCAGAAGTGATAGCCTTCGAAATGGCCGACGAGGTTGTCGCGGTGGAAATCCACCGTCGTGTAGATGATCGGCCGCTTGCCATAATGCTTTTCGAGGCGGTCCATGAAGCGTTGCAAGGCGGTGCGCACCTCATCGGCCGGCGGACGGATCTTGCAGGTCGGCGAGGCCGGGTTCCATTCGGCGTCCAGCACGGGGGGAAGCTGTACGGCCTCCTTCGGCACATTGGCGATGAACCAGTCGGCCTGGGCATCCGCCGTCGAGCAGAAATAGTAGAAGTGATAGGGCGCATGCGCCACGCCGGCGGCGTGCGCGCCGCGCCAGTATTCGCCGAAGCGGTCGTCGAGCCTGTCCGTGCCCTCGGTCGCCTTCATGAAGGCGAAGGAGACGCCGCCTTTCTTCACCGTCGCCCAGTCGATATCGCCGTTCCATTTGGACACGTCGATGCCGTGTACCTGATGGCGGTGCGGTGTGCGGGCACCGAAATCCTGCGGGTCCTTGTCCTCGAAACGCGGAGGGACCGAGGCAGTCGATGCGAAATCGTAATCGGTGGTGGAACAGGACGTGGCGAGGAGGGCGAGGGGCAGCAAAGCCAGAATATGCCGACGCATGGAGGTCCCGTGGTTCGCGCGATTGCCAATCCTGCCTCGAACGAAGCGGGCCGTAAAGGGGAACGCGCGAGACAGGTCCTCGACCTATCGCGGATTTCCGTAAAATTATGGTTAGCGTGCGGTTAAAAACCAGGCAGCGCGAACGCCGCCATGCACAAGACTGGGCGGCGTGAACGCCGCCCAGCGGTCCGCCGCATCAGAACTTCATGCTGACGCCGAGCATGATGGAGTGCGAATCGAGATCGCCGTCCTGGCCGGCAGCCTGGAAGATGTCCGAGCTGCGATAGTCGGTGTAGCGATATTCGAGACGACCGGCCACCGTATCGGTGAAGGCCTGCTCGACACCGGCGCCGACCGTCCAGCCGTGCGAGGTATCCTTCTCCTTCACGCCGGTATCAACGTTTTCGAGTGCGGCATTCGTGAAGGCCCAGCCGCCCGTCGCGTAGACCAGCGTGCGGTCGAAGGCATAACCCAGTCTGGCGCGGACCGAGCCGCCCCAGTTCGTTTCCGCCTCGTAATTCGTTCCGCCCGATGTGAAGCGATCGTTATTGAAGTCGTGTTTGACGTCGGCTTCAACACCGTAGACCCAGCCATCGTTGAAGAAGTTGTAGCCGGCAAACGCGCCGAGCGCGAAACCGCCGATGCGCTCGTCGATGGCAGGCGCCGGGCCGTCGGAATTCACGCCGGTCCAGGCATAACCGGTGTTCAGACCGACATAGAAGCCGCCCCAATCGTAAACGCCGGGCACCGTCTCGACGATCGGCGTCTCCACCGGCGGTTCGGCGACGGCTATGTCGGCCGCGAAGGCCGGCAGAGTGCAAGCGGTGACGAGGATGCCGGCGGCACCGAAGATGATCGATTTCATGTGATGGTCCTTTTCACTCGATACTCGCGCAAAGCCCCGCACGCGAATGACAACAGGGAGCGAACGCATGAAGGCGGCGAGTGTTCCGAAGAAAATCGAACCCCCGGAATCTGGGAAGCGAATGCCAACCTTCGCTTAACACTCTGTCATTCTTTGTCGGCTAGAAACATCACGGGGCCGATGGCGGTCCGCACACACCCTGTTGTCATGATAACAACGGTTTAGGGTTACATGATGTTGAAAACCTTGTTGCCGAGGATCGAGCAGCGTTATGCGCTGGCGGGATCTGTCTTCGGAGCTTTCCTACCGACCCTCTGCTTGGCAGCCGATCAGCTTTTGCGTGACGAAACGCAGGCGAGCCTCTTCGGTTTTTCCGCCCCCACCGCGACGGCGCTCGCCCTCATGCCGGTCTTCTTCGGCGTCGGCTTCTACCAGATCGGCCGCTCGAAGGCGCAGCTCATCGCCGAGCTTGCCCAACGGCGGCAGACGGAAGAGCAGCTCTCGCATGATGCCTATCACGACCGGTTGACCGGGCTTGCCAACCGATTCTGCCTGGAGCGGGATATCCAGGCTGCGGTGGAGGAGGGCGACGAGGACGCGCGGCCGGCGCTGCTGCTCATCGATCTCGACCGGTTCAAGTTCGTCAATGACAGCCTGGGCCATGATGCCGGCGACGAATTGCTGGCGGCGATTGCCGGGCGGTTGCAGCGCGTGCTGGCCAAGACGGCCCGCGTCTATCGCCTCGGCGGCGATGAATTCGTGGTGACGATTGCCGGCAACCCGTCCGAGGGCAAGATCGAGAATGTCTGCCGCACGATCTGCAGGGTTTTCGAGGAGCCCTTCGACGTCAAGCGCAACCGCGTTGCCAGCGGCTGCAGCATCGGCGTGACCTTCATGGAAACCGGTGACACGTCGATGTCCGAGCTTCTGAAGCGCGCGGATGTCGCGCTCTACGAAGCGAAGGAGGCCCATGGCAGCGGCTTCCGCTTCTTCGATGCGGATCTGGCGGCCGGTGTGCTGGCACGGGCGGAAATCGAATACGATCTCGCCAAGGCGATCGAGGCGCAGGAATTCTTTCTCGAATACCAGCCCATCGTTGGCGTCGAGAGCCGTGCCGTGCGCTCTTTCGAGGCGCTGCTGCGCTGGCGGCATCCCGAAAAGGGGTTGATCATGCCGACGGTCTTCATTCCGGTCGCGGAAAAGACCGGGCTCATCCTGCCGCTCGGCAACTGGGTGGTTCGTGAAGCCTGCCGCGAGGCGGCGAACTGGCCGGCACCGGCGGGCGTCGCGGTCAATGTCGTGGGCGACCAGTTCAAGGACCGCGCCTTTGTCGACTATGTGAAGCAATGCCTTGCCGAAAGCGGACTTGCGCCGGGGCGCCTGACAATCGAGGTGACGGAATCGGTGTTTTCCGTCGATGAAACCGTCATTCGCGAAAGTCTGTGCGAGCTGCGCGACCATGGTGTGCGCGTCGCGCTCGACGATTTCGGCGTCGGTTTCTCCTCGATCAACAATCTCAGGGCTTTCCCCATCGACCAGCTGAAGATTGATCGCTCGTTTGCGCGGGCGATGATGGAGAGCAAGCGCGATGCGGAACTCGTCGATATCATCCTGAAGCTCGGCCAGACCTTTCAGGTGGCGACGACGGTGGAGGGGATCGAGTCCGAGAGCCAGCTCGATTTCATTCGCCAGCGCGGCGCCTCCGAGGCCCAGGGTTTCCTGATTTCCGCGCCGGTTGGAGCCGGCGATGTCCGGCGTCTTCTTCTGAAGACGGAAAGCCGGCTTTCCGCCTGAGGTGCAAAAAGCCTTTTCATGACAGTCAAATCCTGATTGTCTCAGGGTTCGACGGAGGGGTCTCGATGAGACGATTCTACAGGCTGGCCGCTTGGGTGCTTTCGCTTCTTGCCCTCGCCATCGTGGTGGCGGCGAGCTGGCTTATCGTATCGCCACCCGCGCTGCTCAGCGTCGGTTCCGGCTATGCCGCCAAGATCGTCTGCTCGAGCGTGTTCGTCTCCGGCCGGGACGCGGGGCGAGTTCTTGCCGAGGACGTGCAGGCACCGGGCCATCCGCTGCTCAAGCTGATGCGGCAAGATGTCGATTTCAAAGAAAAGACCGTGACGACCCACCTCCTGGGTATTTTTGCGCCCGGATACGCCGCTTGGCATGAGGGCTTCGGCTGCTCCAGCGTGCCGGATGGCGACTTCCAGGCCGCGCAGCAGGCGGTTTCCGACATTCGGCTGCCGCCGATCCCGGCGGGCGATCCCGCGACGGCCTGGCCGGACGGCGAGGGCGTGACGACGGATGCGGCGATTGCCGCGCTGCTCGCCGACACAGCCCTGACCGGTCCCGGCATGCGCGCGACGGTCGTGGTGCAGGATGGCCGTATCGTTGCGGAGGTCTATGGCGACGGGTTCAATGCCGGCACATCGCTGCTCGGCTGGTCGATGACCAAATCCGTCAACGCTGCCCTGGTGGGCCGACTGATGCTGGCGGGTGCGCTTTCGCCGCAGCTCAACAATCTCTTTCCGGAGTGGCGGAGCGATGTGCGTTCCACCATCACGCTCGGCCAGCTGCTTGCCATGGAAAGCGGGCTCGCCTTCAACGAGAGCTACGGCGATGTCGCGGATGTGACGCGCATGCTCTATCTCGAGCCCGACATGACGCGCTTCGTGCTGTCGCTGCCATCGGAGGCCAATCCCGGCGAGCGCTTCAACTATTCCAGCGGCACGGCTCTTTTGTTGTCGCGGATCTGGATGAGTGCGCTGCCGGGAAGAAGCCAGGCCTTGTCCTTCCCGTCGAAGGCCCTGTTCGGGCCGCTCGGCATGGCAAGCGCCGTGCTAGAGCCGGATGAAACCGGCATTTTCGTCGGCTCGTCCTATATGTATGCGACGGCGCGCGACTGGGCGCGGTTCTCGTTGCTGCTTTTGAATGACGGCGTGTGGAAGGGCAGCCGCATGCTGCCGGAGGGGTTCGTCGCGGCGATGGGCACGCCGAGCAAGGCATCCAATGGTGCCTACAGCCAGATGCAGACCTGGCTCAAGGGACCGGGTGCCAAGACCGATGCCGAACACGGCCTTCCTGCCGATACGTTCTGGCTGCGCGGGCATGACGGTCAGTCGGCCACCATTATCCCCTCCAGGAAGCTTGCAGTCATCAGGCTGGGGCTGACGCCCTCGAAGCTCGGTTACGAGCCCCAGCCCTTGATCAAGCGCATCCTCGATATCGTCGATGCGAAGGCGGGAACGGCTCAGGCGCCGACCTGAGCGATCCAGTCGTTGAGATTGTACGTGTTCGAGATGCGGGCGACCTTGCCATCGCGGATTTCGAAGAATGCGCCGGCCGGCAGTACATAGGTCTGGCCGTTGGCTTCCGGCAGGCCCTCGTCGGTGGCGAGATACTGGCCGTTGACGACGAATTCCGCCGCACCGCGCCGGCCGTCCTCGCTGGACATGATGACGATATCGGTTAGCGTCTCGCGATAGCTGCGGTTCATATGCGCCATGAAGGTGCGGAAGACATCCTTGCCGACCTGGCGGCCGCCCTGGTTGATGTCGTGAATGACATCGTCATGCAAGAGATCGAAGAAGGCCTCCATATCCTGCCTGTTGAAAGCATCGTAATAGGCGCGGATCGTCTCTTTTGCTGGCATGTCATCCCTCATATCGTTGTCGCATGGGTAAACCTCTGCGCCTTATAACATTGTTCAAACCGTTGGGAACGTTCACGGATCATGCAGATCAAGATTGTCCAGGGAAAGGCCGTGACGCCTTACATCGCCGATCTCGCGAGCCTGCGAACCACCGTCTTCCGCGCCTTTCCCTATCTCTATGAGGGCAGCGAGGACTATGAGGCCTCCTATCTCGCGACCTATGCGCAATCGCCCGAAAGCCTCTTCGTACTGGCGCTGGATGGCGAGATGATCGTCGGCGCCTCGACGGGCGTGCCGATGACGGATGCATCCGATGTGTTCAAGGCGCCGTTCGTGGCTTCAGGCATCGATCCGGAAAAGGTGTTCTACTTCGGCGAATCCGTCCTGCTGTCGACCTATCGGGGCAGGGGGCTCGGCGTGCGCTTCTTCGAGGAGCGCGAAGCCTATGCGCGCCAGCTCAGCCGGTTCGACTGGTGTGCGTTCTGCGCCGTCGAGCGCCCGAGCGACCACCCGCTTCGCCCGGCGGACTATGTGCCGCTCGATGATTTCTGGGGAAAGCGCGGTTACACACACCGTGCGGATCTCAACACTATGCTGGCCTGGCAGGATATCGGGGAAGTCGGCGAAACGGAAAAGCCGATGTCGTTCTGGCTGAAGCCGGCGCGGTAAACGCGTTCAGACTTAGACCGGCTTAACGCAGGCCGGTCTCGTCGAGCAGGCCCTTGCGCTTGGCATGGTAGTAATAGCCGGCGGCATAGAGGCGCACGGCGCCGTCGTTCTTGTCGTCAGCCACCATCCAGGCGCCACGCAGATACTTGCCGGCATATTTGATGTTCGTCTCGGCATCGAACAGGCCTTCGGCGGGGCCTTCGTAGCCCATGCTCCTGGCGGTCGAATACTTGATCTGCATCAGGCCGTAGTGGCCGCGGTTGAAGGCGCGGGGATTATAGGTGCTTTCACGCTTCACGACGCGATGCAGGAGCGATTCCGGAATGCCGTAGAGGCTTGCATATTTCGTGATCAGCGCGTCGATCGGCGTGCCGGATTTCTTGAAGGGCTGCTCGACCTGCGGAACGATCAGACGGGTTTCCGTCGTCAGAACCGCATTGCTGATCATGGCGGGCTTGGCCATCGGCACGATCTTGTGCGTGGCGACGAGCTGCTCGAGACCCTCCGGTTCACCGCTGTCGAAGCCCGGTTCCATGACCGAAACGCCGATCACGGTGTCATAGGTCTGTGTGGCGGCCATATCGGCGCTCGCGACCTCGACCGTGTTGCCCGCGAGGGCGGCGGTCGCGGCGGCCGCACCCGTCATGCTCCTGGATTCGGCAAGGGCCGAGACCGGAACGGCGCCGTCCGCGACGATCGGCGTCGGCAGGGCGGCCGTGGTGTTTTCCGTGCCCGGCTTTGCGGCCGGCAGCGCGGCATAGGCGACTTCGGTCGTCGCGCCGTCAGCGGCGGCGAGGTCCGTGGTCGTCGTGGACGTGGGCTTTACCGTTTTCGCCGTCGTCGCATCGTCGGCAACGCTGGCGCAGCCGGCAAGCGTCACGAGAAGCCCTGCGCAAGTCAGTGTGGCGCAGGCAAGCGTGGCAAGACGTGCCGGACGGGAAACGGGGGTATCAGCCATGGTCGTCGCTCTCGGTTTGCTGGGGTGGGAGGCACTGACGCGCCTCCGCTTTTGCAAATCAATCGGCCGTGGCCGTGCATCGCTCATAGCCGATCAGGCCGAAACCGGCAACCCGCAGAGTTACCGATGCGTCATGCCGCCGCCCGCTTGAGACCCGCAGTGAGCAATCCCGCACCGATCAACAGCGTGCCGCCGGTGCGGTTGACGACTTTCTGTACCGAGGGTTTGCGGATGGTTTTGCGCGCGGCGGAGGCGAGAAGCGCATAGGAAAAGGCGTTCAGCGTGGCGAGCACGAGGAAGGTGATTTCGAAGATCACCATCTGCGGCAGCATGGGTTGCGAGAGGTCGAGGAACTGCGGCAGGAAGGCGACGAAGAACACGATGCTCTTGGGGTTCAGCGCCGTTACCACATAGGCATGGGCGAAGATGCGGAAGGGTTTTTCCTCCGCCGGCGTCTCGCCCTCCGCGCCTGCGGAAACCGGCGCGCGCCAAAGCTTGATGCCGAGCCAGATGAGATAGGCGGCCCCCACCCATTTCAGCACGGTAAAGATCGCTGCCGAGGTGGCAAGCAGCGCGCCAAGGCCAAGCATGGAGGCAGTCATGGCGGTGAAATCGCCGAGTGCCACGCCGGCGACCGTCGCGCCGGCCGTCTTGCGGCCATGGCCGAGCGCATAGGAGATGACGAGCAGGATCGTCGGGCCGGGAATGGCCAGCATGACGGCGGATGCGGCGGCGAAGGCAAGCCAATGTTCGAAGGACATGAAAAACTCCCCGGATCGAGATTGATCCGGGGAGCAAGCCATTCCTAATTTTCGGCGTCAAGCGGGTTTTACGCCGCCGGCTTCCACTTCTGGCCGATCGTGTCCATCACCTCGCCGAACCACTTGGCCGAGGTGTCGAAGTGCTTGCCGCCCTTGATGCGCGGGAACTCGATGGTGCGCAGCTTGCCGCCCTGGCCTTCGTCATGGCCTGTGACGCCCGAAACCTTGTTGAGCGCGCTCTCGACCGCAAGATCGGTCATGCTCTGGATGAGGCGCAGGTCGTCGCGGTTGGCGGGGGCGGAGCGGGCGTAGTAGCCCGATTTCTGCACCATGGAGCGTTCCGCGCCGAGAAGCGCGCCGAACTGTTTGGTGAACCAGTTGCCGACATTGATCGTGTCGATCTTCACATGGCCGAAGGCATCGCGCTTGACGGTCTCGCCGGCGGCTTCCCGCTCGGCGACGATGGCGTCGAGGCAGGCGCCTTCCGACACGAACAGCGTGACATAGCCGGCGCGGTCCATGATGCCCTTGAGGCGCTCTGCTTCCGCTTCCAGGTTGAAGTCCAGTTCCGGCAGGTAGAGGCCGTCGATGTTCTTCAGCTGTTTGTTCATCATGAAGCCCTCGACATATTCGTTGCCGTTGGTCTTCTGGATGTAGGCGCGCGCGGTGGCGGCGGTGAGCCAGCCGCAATGGCGGCCCATCACTTCATGCACGACCAGCGTCTTGGGGGCGGCACTCTGCTCGTTGCTGACATGGTCGAAGAAGCCGGCGCCGACTTCGGCGGCCGTCCAGGCGCCGAGCGACTGGCGGATCGGCACGACGTCGTTGTCGACCGTCTTCGGCAGGCCGACCACGGTGAGATTGTAGCCGTTGGCGCCGAGATAGGCGGCAAGGTCGGCGGCCGTCGTGTTGGTGTCGTCGCCGCCGATCGTGTGCAGGATGGTGACGCCGTCCTTGGCGAGCCGTTCGGCCGCGACACGCAGCGGGTTTTCACCTTCCTTGACGAGGCCGCGTTTCACGCAGTCTGCAGCATTGGTCAGCTTCACGCGGCTGTTGCCGATCGGCGAGCCGCCGTAACGGTGGAGGAGGGGCGCCTTCTCGCGCATGTCCTTGGTGATCTCGATGCGATCGGCGAGCAGCAGGCCCTGGTAGCCGGAGCGATAGGCGACGAGTTCGATATCGGGCGCGATGTCGCTATAGCGTTCGATGAGGCCCCCGACAGCGGAAGACAGACAGGGCGCGAGCCCGCCGGCGGTCAGCATTGCGACTTTCTGCTTAGGCATAATTCCTCCTCAGGGATTCCTCAAAAACGCGCGCTCTCTCTAGCGGAAATCATACGGCATTTAAATGACGGTGTGACAAGGTTTTCACCGCTTTGTTCCCGTCCGCGAAACGCGGATCGACGTTATGGGCTTTACCGGGCGAATGTGAAAGCGGCAGATTCGGTGAAGGTGCTTCCATGCGCCCGATGCAATCATGGGGGAAGCCAGGGGGTGGCCGCGGATGAAACGGTCGGCCCATCTATTGAGGGGCATCAAAATTTCGTCATGCAGCCGAAATCCGCCCTCTCATGCCTTGCTTTCCCTGCAATTGTCTGATCAAGATCACGTTATGTTCCAGAATTCGCCAAGTTGCTTCATCAGTGCCGTGTGGGATCGCCTCGTCGGCATGGTCGCCGATACTGCCAGCAACGTTCTGTCTGGCGTGGTCGAGGCTGTCAGGACCCTTTTCGAGGGGGATCCGGAAACGCGCCGACAGGTTGCCTTTTCCGTCGCGATGATCGCGCTTTCCGCCAAGATGGCGAAGGCCGACGGTATCGTCACGACGGCGGAGGTGGATGCCTTCAAGGACATCTTCAAATACCCTGACAACCAGGCGGCCAATGTCGCCCGGCTCTATAACCTCGCGCGCCAGGATGTTGCCGGCTACGAGGCGTATGCGGAGAAGATGAAGGCGCTTTGCGTCTCCTGCGAGAAGAACTGCCCGATCCTCGAGGATATCGTCGATGGCCTGTTCCACATCGCCAAGGCCGACGGCCTCATCCACGAAAACGAGATGGCGTTCCTGTCTCGCGTCGCCGAGATCTTCGGCATGGTGGACGAGCGTTTCGAGCAGATTACCGCGCGCCACGTCCATGTCAGCGGCCGTGACCCCTACAAGGTGCTGGGCGTGAAGCCGAGCGACGACTTTGCGGATATCCGCAAGCGCTATCGCGTGCTTGCCTCCGAACACCATCCTGATAGGTTGGTGGCGCGTGGCGTGCCGGCCGAGTTCCATCAGATTGCGAACGACCGCATGGCCGCGCTCAACGCTGCCTATGAGGCGATCGAGAAGGAACGCTGCGCCGCATGAGCGCATTCACATGTGATTATTCCGGCGCGACCTCCGCGCCGTCGCCGAATTTTGGCGAGCGTGCCGGTGGGCGCCTGCCTGATATCATTCTCCTGCACTATACCGGCATGCAGACGGCGGACGCCGCGCTGAAATGGCTCCGCACGCCGGAAAGCCAGGTCTCCTGTCATTATTTCGTGCATGAGGACGGGCGCGTCGAGCAGCTGGTGCGTGAGGCCGATCGTGCATGGCATGCCGGCAAGAGCATCTGGAAGGGCGAGGTCGATATCAATTCGGCCTCCATCGGCGTCGAAATCGCCAATCCCGGCCATCCCGGCGGCTTGCCGGATTTTCCCGAAACCCAGATCCAGGCGGTCGTCGAACTGTGTCTCGATTGTGGCCGAAGGTGGAATATCGCCCCCGAACGGGTGCTTGCGCACAGCGATGTAGCCCCCATTCGCAAGGTCGATCCGGGTGAAAACTTCCCCTGGGACCGGCTGCACCAGGCGGGTGTCGGGCACTGGGTGGAGCCGTCTCCCATAGCGGGTGGGCGCTTCTTCCAGCGGGGGGACGCCGGCCAGCCTGTCGAGGCCTTGCAAACCATGCTGTCGCTCTACGGCTATGGCACTGAAATCGATGGGATTTTTTCGGAAAAAACCGAAGGCGACGTCGCCGCTTTCCAGCGCCATTTCCGGCCGGAAAAGGTCGATGGCATCGCCGATTTTTCGACCATCGACACGCTCCACCGACTGCTTTCCGCGCTGCCGCGGATCACGACGTAACAGCCTATTCTTTTATTCGAATATTACGGTTTGTAACAGAAGTTTACCGTTTCGCCACATCCTTACCCGATTGGGCATGTCTTTTCCGGCTGCGTTCGTTGCAACGCAACATGCGGTCAGGGCCTGATCGCAATCAACAGGGATCACGACGTTAGCGCAGGGTGTGCGGCTTGATATGCCGGCTCCCAAAGGCTCTGCCTTTGCGCCTTTTGGAGACTGAAACTAGATGAGAAGACTTGTTGCTGCCCTCAGCGCGGCCTGCTTTTGTGTGTCCGTTTTTTCCACCGGCATGGCGCATGCAGCTTCCGACAGAATGCAAACGCTGAGCCCGCGCCTGGCGGTCCAGCCAGTGGTGGCGAAGACCCCGACGAAAGCCAAGACAGCGCAGACGAGCAAGGCCAAGGCCTCAAGCAAGCACAAGTCCCGCAAGACCGTGAGCAAGCGCAACAAGCGCAAGACCGTCATCAACAATGATGGCGTGGTCGTCGGCAAGCTGAAGACCTTCAAGAGCACCGCCGGCTTCCCCAAGGCGGAAAACCCGCTGACGGATGCCGTCCAGTCGGCAAGCTACTCCAGCCTCATCCAGACCTATGCGAAGACCTATGGCGTGCCGGTCGATCTCGCTCATGCCGTCGTGCGCGTCGAGAGCAATTTCAATCCCAGGGCGCGTGGCAGCGCCGGTGAAATCGGCCTCATGCAGATCAAGCCGTCGACGGCCCGCATGATGGGTTACCGCGGCACCGCCAAGGGGCTCTACGATCCCGAAACCAACATCAAGTTCGGCATGAAATACCTCGCCATGGCGCATGATCTCGGCGGCGGCACGACCTGCGGCACCATCCTCAAATACAATGCCGGCCACGGCGCCAAGCGCATGAACCCGGTCTCCAAGCGCTATTGCGGCAAGGTGCAGAGCATCATCGACTGAGGGATGTTCGCGGGCTGGAATCGGAACCGCGCCATGTTATGCCTGCCGCAACAGCGTGAGGTGAAGCATGGTTCGGCATTTCGATTTCGTCGTGGTGGGCAGGGGCATGATGGGGGCGGCTGCGGCGCGCCACCTGTCCCGGACGGGTGCATCCGTGGCGCTCGTCGGTCGCGGAGAGCCGGCGGACTGGAAGAGCCATGACGGCGTCTTCTCCAGCCACTACGACAGCGGCCGCATCACCCGCACAATCGATGGCGACCCGGACTGGGCGCTGCTGGCAAAACGCTCCATCGCCCAATACCGCGACCTCGAAGCCGAAAGCGGCATCGCCTTCTACGGCGAGACGGGGTGCCTGATCACCGGCCGGGCCGGTGGCGACTACATCACCGCCGTGGAGACGGTCGCCAGACACCACAAGCTCGACGCGCCGCTGCTCGACCGCGCCGCACTGCGGGCGCAGTTTCCCTGGTTCGATCTGCCGGACACATCGGCCGGCCTGTTCGAGGCGAAGGGGGCGGGCTACATCGATCCGCGCAAGCTCGTGGCTGCGCAAATCGCCTGTTTCGAAAAGGCAGGGGGCCTCTCCATCCTCGACGATGCCGTTGCGGTGACGGAGGCCGGCGACCGCGCATCGGTGGCACTCAAGACCGGCGAAGCCGTGACGGGTGACCGGGTGCTGGTGGCGACCGGCGGGTTTTCACGGGCGCCGGGGCTGCTGCCCAAAGCGCCTGCCCTGGTCGTCAAGGCGCGCACCGTCGTGCTGGCGCAGCTTACGCCGGAGCAGGCCGCAACCTATCGCGACATGCCCTCCTGGATCGACGAGAGCGGCGATCCTTCCGAGCATTTCTATTTCCTGCCGCCGATCGTCTATCCGGATGGTCATGCCTATCTCAAGATCGGCGGCGATCCGACCGATATCGAGATCGAGGATGAGCCGGCGATTGCCGAATGGTTTCGCGGGGAGGGCACGCCCGGCGCGATCACACATCTCCGGCGGCTGCTCGCCCGCTCGATCCCCGATCTCAAGCCCGTACGCCTCATCTCCGCGCCCTGCGTCACCACCTTCACCACGCACGGCTACCCCTATGCCGGTTTCGTGGGGAGCGACCGCATCGCACTTCTGACCGGCGGCAACGGAGCGGCGGCGAAGAGTTCGGACGAGATCGGCCGCATCGGTGCCGATCTGGTGATTCGCGGCCATATGGATGAACCGGATTATACAACCGATTTCGCCGTTCATTTTCGCTGAGGGCTGGCGTTTCACTCCGCCATGGGCTAGTCAGCGCCTGCCAGTTGGCCGGGCAGCCGCGCTCTGCAAGTGCCGAAAGGCCGCAGGGGGAGGAAAGTCCGGGCTCCACGGAAACACGGTGCCGGATAACGTCCGGCGGGGGCGACCCCAGGGAAAGTGCCACAGAAAGCAAACCGCCTTCCTCGGAAGGTAAGGGTGAAAGGGTGGGGTAAGAGCCCACCGCGTTCCTGGCGACAGGGATGGCAAGGTAAACCCCACCGGGAGCAAAACCGAATAGGGATGACGCGAAGCGCGCAAGCGCTTCAGCCCGTTTCCGGGCCGGTCATCCGGGTGGGTTGCAAGAGGCCGGGCGCAAGTCCGGTCCCAGATGAATGGCTGCCACGTTCCGGTGCAAACCGGAGCCATACAGAACCCGGCTTACAGGCCAACTGGCAAATTTTTTCTTCTTTCCCGATGTTTTTTTAAGACTTGCTAATGCGCTGAAATCCCAAGGTTTCGCGCATGCCTTGCCGTGCGCTGAAACGCACGCGGGCGGTGTCTTCGTGCCTGCAAATCCAAGGCGTTGAGCGGCCCTTCCTAACGTTTTGTTAAACTTAACGGCTTATAAACGTTTGACGGTCTGAACACGGGAGATGAGGTCTCTTCCCATTGACGCCCATATGGTCCCATGGTATCCCAAAATCACACTGCACGAGGACGCATGAGCGTCCGATCATCGCAAAACTTTGAGGCTAACCGGCTGGGGACGGTGCGACGCGTAAGCGTTGCATCAGCGCTGGTTCCTGCGCGCAGTGTGGTGTTGGATTTGCCGGGGCGGATGCACAGCGTCCCGGCTTGGGGAACGGCTGTATCGCGTCATGAACCGGTTCCTGTCGAATGCGACGAACAGGATCGATGCCAAGGGGAGGGTTTCCGTTCCTTCGGCGTTTCGCTCCGTGCTCGCGCAGCGCGACATCCGGGAGCTGTATTGCTTCCAGGATTTCATGTTCCCGGCGATCAGCGTCGGTGGGCTGGATCTGCTCGATCGTTTCGAGCGCCAGATCGCCAGCGAGGATGTGTTTTCGCCAAAAGCCAATCGGATGTCGCTCCTGATCCACGGGGGCGGGGTCTTCATGAAGCTCGATTCGGAAGGGCGCCTGGCGGTCACGGATTTCATCCGGGATTTCACGGGCATCACCACGGACGTGACCTTTGTCGGTCGGGCCGATCATTTTCAGCTCTGGGCACCGCAGACATTCGAAGCCACGCAGGCGGCGGCCCGGGAAGAGTTCAGGACGCGAGGTCTGGGCTCGGGGTAAGACGGAGAATCGGAATGGCGGCGGATCTTGGCGGAGGTTTTTCTGATGCCGATGGCGGACCGGTCCGTCACATTCCGGTTCTTCTCTCCGAAGTCATCGCGGCGCTTCAGCCCAAGCCCGGCGAGGTCATTCTCGACGGCACTTTCGGGGCGGGCGGCTATACCTCGGCGATCCTCGCTGCGGGCGCCGATGTCATCGGCCTCGATCGCGATCCCAATGCCATTGCCGGCGGGCAGGACCTCGTCAAGGCGTCCGGCGGTCGGCTGACGCTCATCCATTCGCGCTTCTCCGAGCTTGCCGAACATGCCCCCGCAGGCGGGCTCGACGGTGTGGTGCTCGATATCGGCGTTTCCTCCATGCAGATCGACGAGGCCGAGCGCGGCTTTTCCTTTCAGAAGAACGGCCCGCTCGACATGCGCATGTCCGCATCGGGCGTTTCGGCCGCCGACGTGGTGAACCGCGCCAAGGTCTCCGACCTCATCCGCATCTTCGGCTTCCTCGGCGAGGAGAAGCAGGCGGGACGCATCGCCCGTGCCATCGAGAAGGCCCGTGAAAAGGAGCCGTTCACGACGACGCGGCAGCTTGCCAACCTCATTGAGCTGACGACGCCGCGCAAGGCCAAGGACAAGATCCATCCGGCAACGCGCGTCTTCCAGGCGCTGCGCGTTTTCGTCAATGACGAGCTGGGCGAGCTTGCCGAGGCGCTGTTTGCCGCCGAGCGGGCGCTGAAGCCGGGCGGGCGTCTCGTCATCGTCTCCTTCCATTCGCTGGAAGACCGGATCGTCAAGAAATTCTTCCAGGATCGTTCGGGCAAGGCCGCCGGTTCGCGCCATCTGCCGGAAGTTCACGACAAGGCCGCAACCTTCGCACCAGTCGGGCGCCCTATGGTGGCGGCCAGCGACGAGGAAAGTGCGGTCAATCCGCGCGCGAGATCCGCGAAGCTGAGAGCGGGCGTGCGCACCAGCGCCCCTGCCGGGACGGATGATCTGTCCATTTTCAACCTGCCCAACCTTGCCAGCATCGAGAAGATGGGAAGCTGAGTGATGTTCCGTACCCTTGATGTCGTGCTGATCGCCGTCATGACCGCAGCCGCTACCGTCACCTACTCGCTCAAGCACCAGGCTGAGAACAAGCAGGAAGAGGTGCGCAAGCTCGATGCCGAGATCAAGCTGGAGGAGGATACGATCGACCTTCTCAAGGCCGACTGGGCACTGCTGACCCAGCCGAACCGTCTCAACCGCCTCGTGACGACCTTCGAGGGCGACCTGAAGCTCGTGCCGACCGAATCGACCCAGCTTGCGCAGCCGAACGAGCTGCCGATGCCGATGGCCGAACTGCCGGCGCTGGAGCCGGCCAAGGACGCCAAGAAGGATGAGAAGGTCGCCGACGGCAAGAAGAACACCAAGAAGAAGAGCACGGACGCAATCCAAACCGGATCGGTGGCAAACTGATGTCGTTTCTCTCCCGCATCATGGTCGTCAAGAGCAAGGCGCATTTCAGCGCCGGCGGCAACAACAATACCGCTGCCGGTGGCCCCGCCTTCGAGGGCACACGCAAGCGTTCCGGCTCGCAGGCCCGCAGCCGCGTCGCCGTCATGATCTGCTGTTTCGGCATGGCCTACGCCGTCATCGGCGGCCGCCTCGTGCAATATGGCATGGCCTCGTCGGAAACGGTGTCCGCCATCGGCCCGGCCGACCATCTGATGGCGTCGCGTCCCGATATCATCGACCGCAACGGCGAAATCCTGGCCACCGACATCCGCACCGTCTCGCTCTATGCCGAGCCGCACAAGATCGTCGATGCGGACGAAGCCGTCGAAATGCTGGCGACCGTGCTGCCGGATCTCGACCGCCGGGGCATCTATCGCAAGCTCACCTCGAAATCCCGCTTCCAGTGGCTGAAGCGCCAGCTGACGCCCAAGCAGCAGAGCAAGATTCTTGCGCTCGGCATTCCCGGCGTCGGCTTCCGGCCGGAAAAGCGCCGCTTCTATCCGGGCGGCGCAACGGCGTCGCATATCGTCGGCCACGTCAATATCGACAACCGCGGCATTGCCGGCATGGAGCGCTACATCGACAGCCAGGGTCTCGCCGACCTTGCCGCGATCGGCATGACGAGCGATGCCAAGCTGGAGCCGGTTCGTCTGTCCATCGATATCCGCGTACAGGCCATCGTGCGTGAAGTGGTCAAGGAAGGCATGGAGAAGTACAAGGCGCTGGCCGCCGGTGCCGTCGTGCTCGACGTGCGCACGGGCGAAGTCATGGCCATGGCCTCCTATCCCGACTACGACCCGAACAATCCGGCCGAGGGCGCCAAGGACGGCTGGATGAACCGCATGTCGAACGGCACGTTCGAGATGGGCTCCACCTTCAAGAGCTTTACCACCGCCATGGCGCTCGATTCGGGCAAGGTGAAGATCACCGACAGCTTCGACGCGCGTGCGCCGATCCGTATCGGCGGCTTCACCATCAAGGACTTCCACGGCAAGCACCGCGTGCTCTCCGTGCCGGAAATCTTCCAGTATTCGTCCAATATCGGCACGGCCAAGATGGCCGACGTCGTGGGTATTGCCGGCCATAAGGAATTTTTGACCCGCATGGGTCTGCTGACCAAGATGGACACCGAGCTGCCGGAGGTGAAAACCCCCACGCAGCCGCACGAATGGAAGAAGATCAATTCGATCACCATCTCCTTCGGCCACGGTGTTTCCACGACGCCGCTGCAGACGGCCGTTGCGGGTGCTGCCCTTCTCAACGGCGGCAAGCTGCTCAACCCTACCTTCCTGCCGCGCACGCAGGAAGAGGCGGACGAAATCGCCAAGGTGGTGATCCATCCCGCGACGGTGGAAAGCATGCGTTATCTCTTCAAGCTCAACGCCAATGACGGCTCCGGCCGCCGTTCGCTCGTTCCGGGCTTCAATGTCGGCGGCAAGACCGGTACGGCCAACAAGGTCGTCGGCGGGCGCTATTCCAACACGCAGAACTTCAACGCCTTCCTGTCCGGCTTCCCGATCGACGACCCGAAATATGTGGTTCTGACCTTCATCGACGCGCCGCAGACCGGTGAGGGCGGTGGCCGCACCGCCGGCAGCAACGCCGCCCCGATGGTGGGCGAGATCATCCGCCGCTCGGCCGCCCTTCTCGGTGTAAAGCCGAAATTTGGTGAGGACGGGTCTGCCACGCTTGTGTCTTATTGAGCGGTGAAGAGGGGATGCCGATTCGAAACGGAGACGGCACCCACAGACAGCAATAGAGCGGATAATGAAGATCAGTGACCTCGCCGGACCCGAAGCCAACGACCTGGGCGCCGCAGCCGCCGCAAATATAAGCGGTATCACGAGCGACAGCCGGAAGGTGACGCCGGGCGATCTCTTCGTTGCGCTGACGGGGACCAAGGCCGATGGCAGCGCCTTCATTGCCGATGCCGTCTCGCGTGGTGCTGCTGCCGTGGTGGTCGCCGAGGGCGTTTCGGTTGAAACCGCTGTTCCCGTCATCGCCGTTGCCGAGCCGCGCCGCTTCCTGGCGCTGGCCGCCGCGAAATTCTATGGCCGCCAGCCGGAAACCATGGTCGCCGTCACCGGCACCGCGGGCAAAACCTCCGTCGCCTCCTTCACGCGTCAGATCTGGGCCTATGCCGGCCACCCGGCCGCGATGATCGGCACGACCGGCGTCGTGGCGCCCGGCCGCAATGATTACGGTTCGCTGACGACGCCCGATCCAGTGTCGCTGCATGCGCTGCTTGCCGAACTTGCCGACGCCGGCGTCACCCATGCGGCGATGGAAGCGTCCAGCCATGGCCTCGACCAGTCGCGCCTCGACGGCGTGAAGCTTGCCGCCGCTGCCTTCACCAATCTCGGCCGCGACCACATGGATTACCATCCGACGGTCGAGCACTACATGGCCTCCAAGATGCGGCTGTTCGATACGCTGCTCGCCAAGGGCGCGCCTGCCGTCATCTATGCCGACGATGAATGGTCGGGCCAGGCCATTGATGCCGCGCGCAACGAAGGTCTCGATGTGCGCACGGTCGGCCGCAAGGGTGAATATCTCGCGCTGAAGCGCGTCGAGCATTTCCGTCACAAACAGACGGCCGAAATCCATGTCGGTGACGATATTTTTGAAGTGCACATCCCGCTCGCTGGTGATTTCCAGGTGGCGAATGCGCTCGTCGCGGCGGGCCTCGCCATGTCGACGGGCGTGCCGGCGGCCACGGCCATGGCGGCGCTTGAAAAACTGATCGGCGCGCCCGGCCGTCTCGAACTGGTCGGCCATGCGAAGAATGGTGCGCTCACCTATGTCGATTATGCGCACAAGCCGGATGCACTGAAAAACGTGCTGACCTCCGTGCGTCCCTTCACGACCGGTCGCGTCATCGTGGTCTTCGGCTGCGGCGGCGATCGTGACAAGGGCAAGCGCCCGATCATGGGCGAGATCGCCACGCGGCTCGCTGATGTGGTGATCGTCACCGACGACAATCCGCGCTCGGAAGTGCCTGCCGTCATCCGCTCCGAGATCATGGCGGCCGCACCCGGTGCGACCGAGATCGGCGACCGGGCCGAGGCGATCCGTGCTGCGGTCGAGATGCTGCAGTCGGGCGACACGCTGATCGTTGCCGGCAAGGGGCATGAGGAGGGGCAGACCGTGGGTGCGGTGACGCTGCCGTTCTCCGACCATGCCGAACTGCGCAAGGCTCTGGAGGAACTCGACCGGTGAAGTGGCTCTGGACCAGCGCTGATCTCATTGCCGCCATGCACGGCCGCCCCATCGGCAACCTGCCGCAGGGCATCACCGGCATTTCCATCGACAGCCGCGCCATCGGTGCCGGCGAGGCTTTCTTCGCCATCAAGGGCGACCGCGTCGATGGCCATGACTTTGCGAGCTTCGCCGTTGCCAATGGCGCGTCACTGCTCGTCGTCAGCGAAGGCAAGCTGCCGGCGCTCGGCCGCCTCGTCACGCCGATGATCGTGGTGCAGGATGTGTTGCAGGCGCTGGTCGATCTCGGCTGCGCGGCACGCGACCGCACGGCGGCCCGCATCATTGCCGTCACCGGCTCGGTCGGCAAGACGACGAGCAAGGAGATGCTGCGTCAGGCGCTCTCGCCCTCCGGCAGCGTGCATGCCTCCGTCGCCTCGTTCAACAACCATTGGGGCGTGCCGCTGACGCTGGCGCGCATGCCCGAGACCACCGACTACGGCATTTTCGAAGTCGGCATGAACCATGCCAACGAAATCCGTCCGCTGGTCGCCATGGTGCGTCCGCATATCGCCATGATCACAACGATCGCGCCGGCCCATCTCGGCAATTTCCGTGACCTCGAAGAGATCGCCGCTGCCAAGGCCGAGATATTCGAAGGCGTCGTGCCGGGTGGTCATGCCGTCCTCAACCGCGACAACGAACAGTTCGGCTTCCTCGAAAAGGTGGCGAAGGCGGCCGGCGTCGCGCATATCCATTCCTTCGGCGCCGATCCCAAGTCGGAGTTTCGCCTGCTCGATTTTCTGCCGAGCGGCGAGGGCGGGCTGCTGCGCGCCGCGATCGGTGGCCAGACGCTGGAAGTGCCGATGGGTGCGCCCGGCCGGCACATTGCCGAAAACGCCGTTGCCGTGCTCGGCGCGGTGCATCTGGCCGGGGCGGATATCGAGAAGGCGATGGGCGGGCTTGCCACCATGCAGGCCGAAAAGGGCCGCGGCCGGCGCTACCGGCTCGCCAAGGATGGCGGCTGGTTCATGCTGATCGACGAAAGCTACAATGCCAACCCGGCTTCGATGCGGGCGGCGATCGCGCTTCTGCGCGATGCGGAAGTTCAGGCCGGCGGGCGCCGCATCGCCGTGCTCGGCGACATGCTGGAAATGGGCGAGCATTCACCTTCAGTGCATGCCGGCCTTGCCGAACCGCTTGTCGAGGCCGGCATCGCCGATGTCTGGCTCGGGGGGGCCGATATGGCGGCGCTGCGCGATGCATTGCCTGAAGGCGTGAGCCGCGAATACCGCGATACGGCCGATGAACTTGCCAAATACGCGCTGGATGCGGTGCAGGCGGGTGACGTTCTGGTCGTCAAGTCGTCCAAGGGCACGGGTTTCAGCCGCATCGTGGCGGCTCTGCTTGACAAATATCCGGCGTTCTCCGAAGGGGAACGCGAGAGTTGAGGAGGGGTTCGGCCGGACAGACGTCCGCCGGACCTTCTTCTTTATGTGATTTGCTTCTCTGTCCGCCGGCCCGTCACGCCGCGGACGCTTTGGGGAACCTTTTGGGGAAAGGGTGACAATGCTGCTTTGGCTCGTCGAGCTGGCTGACACCATTCAGGTGTTCAACCTGTTTCGTTACATTACCTTCCGGACCGGCGCTGCGCTGTTCACCTCCGCCACGATCGTCTTCCTGTTCGGGCCGATGATCATCGCATCGCTGCGTGTCCGCCAGGGCAAGGGCCAGCCGATCCGTGCCGATGGTCCGCAGACGCACTTCAAGAAGGCCGGCACACCCACGATGGGCGGCCTGATGATCCTGGCCGGCATCGTCGGCAGCGCGCTGCTCTGGGCCGACCTCTCCAACGTCTATGTGGTCGCCACGCTGCTCGTTACCCTCGGCTTCGGCGCCATCGGCTTCTACGACGACTATCTGAAGGTCACCAAACAGTCCGACAAGGGCTTTTCCGGCAAGGCGCGCCTCGGTCTCGAATTCGTCATCGCCGGTGCTGCGACCTATTTCATGATGCGCGCGTCGCTCGCTACCGGTCCGGCCGGCTCGACCTTCGGCTCGTCCATTGCCTTCCCCTTCGCCAAGGACCTGCTGGTCAATCTCGGCATCTTCTTCGTGATCTTCGGCGGTTTCGTCATCGTCGCGGCCGGCAATGCCGTGAACCTGACGGACGGCCTCGACGGTCTCGCCACGGTTCCGGTCATGATCTCGGCCGCCTCCTTCGGCGTCATCGCCTATCTCGCCGGTAACGCCGTCTTCGCCAACTACCTGCAGATCCATTTCGTGCCCGGCACGGGTGAGCTCGCCGTCGTGCTCGGTGCCGTCATCGGCGCGGGTCTCGGCTTCCTGTGGTTCAACGCACCCCCGGCCGCCATCTTCATGGGTGATACCGGTTCGCTGGCGCTGGGCGGCCTGATCGGCACCGTTGCCGTCGCCACCAAGCATGAGATCGTCATGGCGATCATCGGCGGCCTGTTCGTCATGGAGACCCTGTCGGTCATCATCCAGGTCGGCTCGTTCAAGCTCACCGGCAAGCGCGTCTTCCTGATGGCGCCGATACACCACCACTTCGAAAAGAAGGGCTGGACGGAAAGCCAGGTCGTCATTCGCTTCTGGATCATCGCCGTCGTGCTGGCGCTGGTCGGCCTCTCCACGCTCAAGCTGCGGTAAGGCGTCCGATGATCCCCGTCACCACATTGAAGGGAAAGTCGGTCGCGCTCTTCGGGCTCGGCGGTTCGGGTCTCGCGACCGCGCTGGCGCTGGCTGCCGGCGGCGCCGATGTCACCGCCTGGGATGACAGTGCCGCGAGTGTCGAGAATGCCGCGGCCGCGGGCGTGAAGACCGGCGACCTGCGAGCACTCGACTGGAAGGCCATCGACGCGCTGGTGCTGTCGCCCGGCGTTCCGCTGACCCATCCAAAGCCGCACTGGAGCGCCGAGCTTGCGGCTGCCTCCGGCGTTGAGATCATCGGCGACGTCGAGCTTTTCGCACGCGAGCGCCGGGCGCATGCGCCCGATTGCCCGTTCATCGCCATCACTGGCACGAACGGCAAGTCGACCACCACGGCCCTCATCGCCCATATCCTCAAGGCAAGCGGCCGCGACACGCAGCTCGGCGGCAATATCGGCACGGCCGTGCTGACGCTCGATCCGCCGAAGGCGGGTCGCTTCTACGTCGTTGAATGCTCGTCCTACCAGATCGACCTTGCGCCGACGCTGAACCCGTCGGCCGGCATCCTGCTCAACCTGACGCCTGATCATCTCGACCGTCACGGCTCGATGCAACACTATGCCGATGTCAAGGAGCGGCTGGTCGCGGGCAGCAAGACGGCGATCGTCGGTGTCGACGACACCTATTGCGAGATCATCGCCGACCGCATCGAACGCGCCGGCACCAAGGTCGTGCGCATCTCCAAGCGCAATGTACTGGCCGACGGCATTTATGCAGATGGCGCACGTTTGATTCTGGCACAGGGCGGCGCCACTCGGGAGATCGCCGATCTCTCACCGATCCAGACGCTGCGCGGCAACCACAATGCCCAGAATGCAGCGGCGGCGGTTGCGGCGTGCCTGGCCGTCGGTGTCAGCGAAAACGAGATCCGGGCGGGCCTTGCGTCCTTCCCCGGCCTGAAGCACCGCATGCAGCCGGTCGGCCGCAAGGGCGACACGCTCTTCGTCAACGATTCCAAGGCGACCAATGCGGATGCGGCAGCACCCGCGCTGTCGAGCTTCGAGCGCATCTACTGGATTGCCGGCGGCGTGCCGAAGGAGGGGGGCATTGCCTCGCTCGGTAGCTTCTTCCCGAAGATCGCCAAGGCCTATTTGATCGGCGAAGCGGCGCCGGCCTTTGCCGAGACGCTCGGCGGCACCGTTGCCCACGAAATGTCGGGCACGCTGGAGAAGGCCGTGGCGGACGCGGCGGCGGATGCGGAGAAGGATGGCGGTGGTCCCGTTGCCGTTCTGCTCTCCCCGGCTTGCGCAAGCTTCGACCAGTACAAGAATTTTGAAGTGCGGGGCGATGCCTTCGTGAAACACGTTTCCGGCGTGCCGGGCGTGTCCATGCTGGTCGCCGTTTGACATCGTGCAATTCCGGCAGGCGCGTGCGGCGGCTCGATCCGGAATTGATCTGAAACAGGGGAAAGAGACATGGTTAGTCGTGCCGAACGTGGTGCATTGGCGGACTGGTTCTGGACGATAGACCGGTACTTCCTCGCGGCCTTCATCCTTTTGATGGGGCTGGGTTTCATGTTGTCCTTCGCGGCAAGCCCGGCGGTTGCCGAGCGCATCGGCCTCGACAGCTTCCACTTCGTGCGGCGCCACGCGATGTTCCTCGTGCCGGCGATCGCCATCATGTTCGGCATCTCCTTCCTGTCGCCGCGTCAGGTCCGCCGGGCGGCAATGATCCTGCTGATCGTGTCGCTCGCGGCCATGGTGCTGGCGCTGTTCTTCGGTGTCGAGGTCAAGGGCTCGCGGCGCTGGATCTCCATCGGCAGCCTCTCCATCCAGCCGTCCGAATTCATGAAGCCGGCCTTCGTCATCATCTGCGCCTGGCTGTTTTCCGAACATGCCCGCCAGCCGGAAATTCCGGGCAATCTCTTTGCCATCATCCTGTTCGGCATCGTCGCGGCGCTGCTCGTCGCCCAGCCCGACCTTGGTCAGACCATCCTGACGGCCGCCGTCTGGGGCGGCATGTTCTTCATGGCCGGCATGCCCTGGCTGTGGATCATCGTGCTCGGCGGTGCGGCCGTCGGCGGCCTTCTGACCGCCTATACGTTCCTGCCGCACGTGGCGGGCCGTATCGACAAGTTCATGACCGGCGAAGGCGATACGTTCCAGATGGACACGGCGCGCGAAGCCATCATCCGCGGCAACTGGTTCGGCCAGGGGCCGGGCGAGGGCACCGTTAAGCGCATCATCCCGGACAGCCATACCGACTTCATCTTCTCCGTCGCGGCGGAAGAGTTCGGCATCATCTTCTGCATGGTCATCGTGCTGATTTTCGCCTTCGTGGTGATGCGCGGCCTCAACCATGCCTTCAAGGAGCGCAACGACTTCACGCGCTTCGCCGTCGCCGGCCTCGTGCTGCAGATGGGCATCCAGTCGATGATCAATATCGGTGTGAACCTCGAACTGCTGCCGGCCAAGGGCATGACGCTGCCGCTCATCTCCTATGGCGGCTCGTCGATGATCGCGATCTGCGTGACGGCCGGCTTCATCCTGGCGCTGACCCGCCATCGCCCCGAAAAGCGCGCCTCCGAGCGCAGCCTCTTCCGCGGCGGCATCATGGCGCCCGCTGAATAAGGGTTTCGAATGACCAAAGGTATCGTTCTTCTCGCCGCCGGTGGTACCGGCGGCCATCTCTTTCCCGCAGAGGCGCTCGCCCATGAGCTGAAAGCCGGCGGCTGGTCGGTGCATCTCGTCACCGACAGCCGCGCCGAGCGTTTTGCAGGGAAATTCCCCGCGGACGAAATCCATGTCGTGCCCTCCGCGACGATCGGCTCGAAGAACCCGATCAGCGTCGCCAAGTCGCTGTTCACGCTGTGGAAGGGTATTCGCGTCGCGCGCAAACTGATGGCGCGGCTGAAGCCGAAGGTCGTCGTCGGTTTCGGTGGCTATCCCACCGTGCCACCGCTGCTGGCCGCGACCGGCATGGGCATTCCCTCGATGATCCACGAGCAGAACGCCG
This sequence comes from uncultured Shinella sp., assembly GCF_946479415.1. Next base: position 30,873 of record NZ_CAMLFY010000048.1, read on the forward strand.
TGATGGGCCGCGCCAACAAGGCGCTCGCCGCCCGCGTGAAGGCGATTGCCGGCGGCTTCCTGCCGGAGACGGGTGGACAATATTCGGAAAAGACGGTGACGACGGGCAACCCGGTGCGTCCGGCCGTGCTCGATGCCGCCAATATCGCTTACGAAGCCTCGACGGATGGCGAATTCCGTCTCGTCGTGTTCGGCGGCAGTCAGGGCGCGCAGTTCTTCTCCAAGGCCATTCCGTCGGCGATTGCAGCGCTGGAGCCGGCCGATCGCGCGCGGCTGAAGATCACGCAGCAGGCGCGGCCGGAAGATCGCGACGAGGTGGTGCGCACCTATGCAGACCTTGCCATTCCCGCCGATGTCTCGCCGTTCTTCACAGATATGGCGGATCGCATCGGTCATGCGCACCTGATCATCAGCCGCTCCGGCGCGTCCACCGTTTCGGAAGTCTCCGTCATCGGCCGCCCGTCGGTTCTGGTGCCCTATCCCTATGCGCTCGATCACGACCAGGCGGCGAATGCCGCGGCACTTGCCTCGGGTGGCGGGGCGAAGGTGATCGCGCAATCGGAGCTTTCGACAGAGCGCCTTGCAAGCCTTGTTTCCAAGGCGATGCACGATCCCTCCGGCATGGCCACCATGGCCGCGAATGCCAGAAAGGCGGGCAAACCGGATGCCGCGCGCTTGCTAGCCTCCATGGTTGAGGCTATTGCGGGCGGCAAGACTATTGCCCAATTCAGGGGTGCACAATTCAAGGGAGAACGGCCATGAAGATGCCGAAGAGCATAGGGCTCGTTCATTTCATCGGCATTGGCGGTATCGGCATGAGCGGTATTGCCGAAGTGCTGCACAAT
>NZ_CAMLFY010000049.1 GCF_946479415.1 uncultured Shinella sp.
CGCTCCATGAAGCGCTCGCCCTCGGAATTGACGAGATAGCCGCCTTCGCCGCGCGCACCCTCGGTGATGAGGCAGCCGGCGCCATAGATGCCGGTCGGGTGGAACTGCACGAATTCCATGTCCTGCAGCGGCAGGCCGGCACGGGCGATCATGCCGCCGCCGTCACCCGTGCAGGTGTGCGCCGAGGTCGCCGAGAAATAGGCACGGCCGTAGCCACCGGTCGCCAGAACCACCATCTTGGCGGCGAAGCGATGGATCGTGCCGTCATCGAGGTTCCAGGCGACGACGCCGGTGCAGCGGCCATCGGCCGACATGATCAGGTCGAGCGCGAAATACTCGATGAAGAATTCGGCATTGTTGCGCAGCGACTGGCCATAGAGCGTGTGCAGGATAGCGTGGCCGGTACGGTCGGCGGCAGCACAGGTGCGCTGCACCGGCGGACCCTCGCCGAAATTCTGCATATGGCCGCCGAACGGGCGCTGGTAGATCTTGCCTTCAGCGTTACGCGAGAAGGGCACGCCGTAATGCTCCAGCTCATAGACCGCCTTCGGCGCTTCCATGGCGAGATACTGCATGGCATCGACGTCGCCTAGCCAGTCGGAACCCTTGACGGTGTCGTAGAGGTGCCACTGCCAGCTATCCGGCGTCATGTTCTGCAGCGAGGCCGCGATGCCGCCCTGGGCGGCGACGGTGTGCGAACGCGTCGGGAAGACTTTGGTGATGCAGGCCGTCTTGAGGCCCTGCTCGGCCATGCCGAGCGTGGCGCGCAGACCCGCACCACCGGCACCCACGACGATCACGTCGAAGGAATGGTCTACGTAATTATAGGCTTTGCCGTTGGCCGCCGGGGAGGAGATCGCTGCCATGGTGAATTATCCTGCGAAAGCGATTTTGAGGACGGCGAAAAGACAGAGACCGCCGACCAGGATCGCGAAGAACGTGTTGAGCATGAGGAGGCCGATCTTCACGCCTTCCGCATGCACATAGTCCTCGATGATGACCTGCATGCCGAGCTTCATGTGAATGAGGCCGGAGATGACGACGAGGCCCATCAGGACGGCGACGATCGGGTTCGAAAGGGCGGCCGTCACTTCCGCGTAGGAAGCGCCGTTGTAGCGGATGAGGAAGCCGACGAAGAACAGCATGAGCGGAACGTTGGCGACGGCCGTCAGGCGCTGGCGCCAGAAATGCTCCGTGCCGTCCTTTGCCGAGCCGAGACCACGAACCTTGCCGAGGGGAGTGCGCATGTCCATGGATGTTTCCTCAGCGGACCAGATAGCCGATGATCCAGATCAGCACCGTCAGGGCGACGGAGACGACCGGGGTCACGATGGCGAGTTTGGTGTTGAAGTGCTTTTCGTAGCCGCGGCCCATGTCCCACATGAAGTGGCGCAGGCCGCCGAGCATATGGTGCATCAGCGCCCAGGTGTAGCCGAAGAGCACGAGACGGCCGATCAGCGACCCGAAGAGCCAGCTGGCCCATTCGAAGGACGCTTCGCCCGAGGCGGCGGCGATCAGCCAGAAGGCAACGAGGACAGTACCGAAATACAGCGCCGCACCGGTGATGCGGTGCACGATGGACATGACCATCGTCGGGATCGGTTTATAGACTTGGAGATGCGGCGAGAGCGGCCGGCTTCGAGTGACATTCGCCATCTGAACCTCACGGAACCCCGGAGAGCCAAAAACTGGACAAATTTTCTCCGGAATTGCAGTATGTTGTGCACAATGCAGTGATTGCGACACTTACTCACCAGAAAGCGGAACCACAAGCCTCATTGCAGTGCAAAATGAATTTAATCGATTAAGAAGCGGCTGGGAATTGCGCCGTTTCGGGACGCCTTTTCCGCATTAACGATATCGGCAAAAATCGCAGGGAAATCCGTGACTTTCCCCGCCCCCTGCTCCATCTTTGCGTTAACGATTTGTTAAGCGTAACCCGGAAGGCAGGACAGAATGACTCTGTTTTCAGCGCCCCATGCGACCAAAGTTCTAGGGCTTGCGATCGCACTTGCAACGAGCGGCATGACGGCCGCCCATGCCGGCGGCAACCAGGACGGCTTCGGCTGGTCCGAACCCGACATCGAAGGTCGCATCATCACGCGACGCGAGCGTGATCACCACCACCGCCGCGAGGCCTGGCGGAACCGTGACCGCGAGGATCGCGGTTCGCGCTATTCCGAGCGCCGCCGCGAACAGCGCGGCTGGGGCACAGGCGATTTCTACGGCGGGGCGATCACCGCCTATCGCGACCGCGGCAACGGCACCTATTTCTACATCGACAACGATGAATATTTCGGCGATGTGATCGACGCACCGCGCTACAGCCGCGGCGGGCCGAAGGTCATCCAGGTCGTACCAGGCCAGAATGACTGCTCGTGGGAAATGGGCGTCTGCGTTATCAGGCCCAATTTCTGATCCGGAAGTTTTGAGCGCAGATCAGCTTCAGGCAGCGTCTTGAATGGCCTTGAACCGCCACACCGTGGTCTTCTTGACTTCGCTGTCCTCCAGCGCCCGCGTCACCGGCACCGTATAGGTCGCAAGCGCTTCCATGCGCTCGCGCGGGCAATAGGCGCGGCCGGGATCGCCGACGAGCACCGTCGCACCCCGCGCCGCCAGCCTTGAGAACCACGGGATCAGGATATCGGCGAAACCGCGATCGTAGAAAACGTCGCCGGCCAGCACCACCTCCCAGCCGTCGTCACGACCGACCATGTCCTCGACCGTATAGTCGAGCGACACATCGTTGAGCGCGGCGTTCAGCCGGATCGCCGTCTCGCTCCAGGGGTCGATATCCGCAGCAAGCACGGCCGATGCGCCGGCCATGCGCGCCGCGATGCCGACGAGGCCGGAGCCGCTGGCGAAATCCAGCACGGACTTACCGGCGACGAGATCGGGATGATCGAGCACATGGCGGGCAAGCCCCTGCCCGCCCGCCCAGGCAAAGGCCCAGAAGGGCGGCGGCAAGCCGATCTCCTCCAGTTCCTCCTCCGTCTTCAGCCACAGGTCATGCGCCTCGGTGGCAAGCCGCAGTTTGACCTCCGGCACATGCGGCGGTGCGAGCACGCCGGTATTGTCCCGGATAAAGATTTCGGGGTCGGTTTTCACGTCCGCATCGCTCCGAAAGGGAGGAGGCCGTTCAGGGCAAGGATGCGGAGCATCAGCGCGGTGGGTTGTCGAGACCACCCATGCGGCAGACCTCGATCCACTCCTCCTCGGTCACCGGCTGCACCGAGAGGCGCATGGAGGTGACGAGCGACATGTTGGAGAGCTTCGGATTGGCCTTGATGTCCTTCAGCGACACGGGCTTGGGCATATCCCGCACGGCGCGGATATCGACGCAGTCCCAGCGCGGATCCTCGCCGGCCGTCGTGTCCGGATGCGACAGCGCGCAGACTTCCGTGAAGCCGACGATCTCCAGCCCTTCGTTGGAATGGTAGAAGAAGCCCTTGTCACCGATCTGCATGGCCCGCATGTGGTTGCGCGCGAGGTAGTTGCGCACGCCGGTCCATTCGGTGCCCGCCTCGCCGGCGTCCTTCTGCATCTGCCAGGACCATTTGAAGGGTTCGGACTTGTAGAGCCAGAATGCCATGGGAGCTTACGCCTCCGGATTGTTGAAGACCCAGTTCCAGGCCTTCACATCGACGGCGGCGAACAGGCCGGCCTTGGCATAGGGATCGTTTGCCGCGATCTGCCGCGCCTCTTCGATCGTCTCGGCCTTGACCACGACGAGGCTGCCGGTCGGCTTGCCGTCATCGCCAAGGAAAGGGCCGGCGAAGGCGAGCTTGCCGCTTGCATTGAGATCGTTCAGGTAGGCGACATGATCCGGGCGCGTATCCATGCGCACCTGAAGTGCGCCGGGCTTGTCCTGGCAGAGGAAGGCGAAAAGCATGGAAACGGTCCTTTCAGTGATCATTCCTGGGTGATCGGGCGCGTCATCAGCTGCCCGATGGCGGTTTTCACGTCGAGCGTGCCATCGATGATCCGGGCGACCGCGTCGGTGATCGGCATGCCGATGCCTTTTTCCGCCGCCACGCCTGAGGCCACGGAGGCGGCAAAGGCGCCTTCCACGAGATCGCCCGACCAACCGGCGGCCGTACCGTTGCGGCCGAGCGCGATGCCGAAGCGCAGGTTGCGCGACTGGTGGCTGGTGCCGGTCAAAACGAGATCGCCGAGGCCGGAAAGGCCTGTCACCGTGATCCCCTCGCCGCCATGCGCCTCGACGAAGCGCGACAGTTCCGCAAGCCCGCGTGAGATCAGTGCCGCCCGCGCCGAATCGCCAAGTTGAGCCCCTTCGATGATGCCGCAGGCAATCGCCAGAACGTTCTTCAGGGCGCCGCCAAGCTGCACGCCGATCCGGTCCGTCGAGGGATAGAGCCGGAAGGTCGGGCCGGAAAGCGCCTGCGCGAGCGCGGCACCGATCTCAGCGGAGCGCGCCGCAACGACCATGGCCGTCGGCAAGCCTTTCGCGATATCGGCGGCAAAGCCGGGGCCTGACAGTACGGCGACCTCGCGGCCGGGCAGTTCCTCTTCCAGCACCTCGGTCAGCAGACGGCCGGTGCCCTTTTCCATACCCTTGGCGCAGATGACGACCGCCGTGCCCGGCGCCAGCAGCGGCGCGAACTGGCGCGCGGCGTCGCGCTGCGCCTGCGAGGGCATGGCAAACAGCACGATGCCCGCGCCGCGAATGCATTCCACATCGGCACTGAAGCCGAGCGTTGCCGGCAGATCGATGCCCGGCAGCGCCTTTTCATTGCGCCGCGTCGTGCGCATCGCCTCGACAGCCGCTGCATCGCGGCCAATCAGGGTGACATCACCGCCGCTGGCCGCCGCCACGCTTGCGAGCGCCGTGCCGAAGGCACCGGCACCGACCACGGCGATGCGCTTCGAAATCGTCATGCCTTGGCTCCCCGCTTGCCGGATCCGAGAAGCGTCGCCGCCTGCTTGTCGAGCGGCCAGCGCGAGCGTGGCGCCACTGCGAGATCGTCAGGCGCAAAGCCGGCCGCCATGCGCTCCAGGCCGGCCCAGGCGATCATCGCGGCATTGTCGGTGCAAAGTGCCAGCGGCGGGGCGATGAAATGGAAGCGGTTCTTGTCGCAGAGCGCCTGCAGCGTTGCACGCAGTTCCGCATTGGCCGCGACACCGCCGGCGACGACCAGCGCGGGCGTCGCCACATCGGGATAGAGCGCGCGGAACCGTTCCAGCCCGCGACCGATGCGGTCCTTCAGGGTGCGCGAGACGGCGCGCTGGAAGGAGGCGCAGATATCGGCGATATCCTGCTCGGTCACCGGCTCGATCGACTGCGCCGCCTGGCGCACCGCCGTCTTAAGGCCGGAGAAGGAGAAATCAAGCCGCGCCGCGCCGACCAGCGGACGCGGGAAGGTGAAGCGCTCGGGGTTGCCCTTCTTCGCCATGCGCTCGACGGCCGGACCGCCCGGATAGGGCAGGCCGAGCAGTTTTGCGGTCTTGTCGAAGGCTTCACCGAGCGCATCGTCGATGGTCGTGCCCCAGCGCTCGTAGTCATCGACGCCGCGGATCAGCACGAGCTGGGTATGCCCGCCGGACACGAGCAGCATCAGATAGGGAAAGGAGAGCCCGTCGGTCAGCCGCGCCGTCAGCGCGTGACCTTCGAGATGGTTCACGGCATAGAGCGGCTTGCCCGTCGCCCGCGCGATCGCCTTGCCGGTCATCAGGCCGACGATGAGGCCGCCGATCAGCCCCGGCCCGCTCGTCGCGGCAATGGCGTCCACATCCGCGAGCGATTTTCCGGCGCGCAGCAGCGCCTCGGAGATGAGGCTGTCCAGCGCCTCGACATGGGCGCGCGCCGCGATCTCCGGCACCACGCCGCCATAGGCGCTATGCTCTTCCAGCTGGCTCAGCACGACTTCGCCGAGAATTTCGCCTTTTCCCGACGCATCGCGCAGGACGACAGCCGCGGCGGTCTCGTCGCAGCTCGTTTCGATGCCGAGAATGGTCAATTGGGACGACATGAAGCACTAGGATTGATTGCGATGGGCCGGAAAGCCGGTTACGAGACATCCCGGTAACAATGGATCAAGGCGGATGCAAACAAAACCTTTCAGGATCGGCACCCGGGGCAGCCCGCTGGCGCTCGCCCAGGCCTACGAGACCCGCTCGCGCCTGATGGCGGCGCATGGCCTGCCGGAAGATATGTTCGAGATCGTCGTGCTCTCGACGAAGGGCGACCGCATCACCGACCGTTCGCTGGCGCTGATCGGCGGCAAGGGCCTGTTCACCGAGGAGATCGAGGCGCAGCTGTCCTCCGGCGAGCTCGATTTTGCCGTGCACTCCTCCAAGGACATGCCGACCAAGCTGCCCGAAGGCCTGCATCTCTCCGCCTACCTGCCGCGCGAGGACATCCGCGACGCCTTCATCGGCCGCACCGCCCAGCGCCTGCTCGATCTGCCGCAGGGCGCCACCGTCGGCTCGGCCTCGCTGCGCCGCCAGGCCCTCATCCGCCGCCTGCGGCCTGACCTCAACGTCATCGTCTTCCGCGGCCAGGTCGATACCCGCCTCGGCAAGCTTGCCGCCGGCGAGGCCGACGCGACGCTGCTCGCCTATGCCGGCCTGAAGCGCCTCGGCAAGCTCGACGTGCCGACCGAGCTGCTCGATCCCGTCTCCTTCCCGCCGGCCCCGGCGCAGGGCGCGATCTGCATCGAAAGCCGCGTCAACGACGACCGCATCAACGGCCTGCTCGCGGCCATCGACGATCGCCCGACCCGTGCGGCCGTCTCCTGCGAGCGCGGCTTCCTCGCGACCCTCGACGGCTCCTGTCGCACGCCGATCGCCGGCTATGCGACGGTCGAGGGCGATCATCTCCAGTTCCGCGGCATGATCCTGACGCCCGACGGCAGTGTCTTCCACGAAATCGAGACGAGCAGTGCTGCCGATAGCGCCGCAGACCTCGGCGAAGCGGCGGGGCAGGCGATCCGCGCGAAAGCGGGAGCGGATTTCTTCGAAAGCTGGGGCTGATCCTTGCGCGTTCTCGTCACCAGGCCGGTGCCCGCCGCCGCCCGCACCGCGCGAAAACTCGCCGCCCTCGGCCACGAGGCGGTCACGATGCCGCTGTCCGAAGCTGAACACGATATCGACGCCGCCCGCGCTGCTTTGGCGGAGCGCCATTCGGCGATCGCCATCACCAGTGCGGAAGTGGCGCGCCTCGTCGGCAGGATCGGGCCGGCGCTCGACCGGCATCTGCTGACCACCGTCTTCTCCGTCGGTCGGGCCTCCGCGCAGGCGGCGGAGGACGCGGGTTTCCGCACGGTCCTCACGCCCGGCGGCGACGGCAAGGACCTCGCCAATATGATCGTCGAGCATTGCCGGGATTTCGGCATGCCGGCCGAACCGATCCTCTATCTCGCCGGACATCCGCGCGCCGCCGGTTTCGAAAACCGGCTCAACGCAGCCGGTATTCCGCTGCGCACCGTCGAATGTTACCGCATGCTGCCGCTCATTCCCCGGCGCACGGAGGTCGAGGCGCTGCTCAAGCCGGTGCCGGATGCCGTCCTGCTTTATTCACGCGAAACGGCCCGCACCTTCTTCGAACTCGCGCCGCTGATGGAAACGCCGGAACGCTTTCTCTCCACGCTGATGCTCTGCATGAGCGCCAATGTCGCGAAAGCCGTGCCGCAGCGCTTCGCAGCGCTCACCGTCGTCGCCTCCGCACCGAACGAGGAAAGCCTGCTCGATCTCCTCTAGACGACGCGGCCATGGACGAAATTGCCGCAAGGGTCTTTCCCTCGCTGCCTTCGCTGTCTAGGTTTAGTGCAATGCACATGAACGCGAGGAGATCGCCATGGAACCGGAAACCCCGTCTCGCCGCAAGAAGGCTGGTGACGAACCCGTGACGATCGATCTCGAAGCGGTTCCCGCCTCTGCCGAGAACGAAGCACGCACCGCCGAAGAGAAGACCGAAGCGGACGCCGTAACCGCGGAGACAGCCGAGACCGTGACGACGGAAGCCGTTGCGTCGGAACCGGAAACCCCGCAATCCCAGGAAACCTCCGAGGAAAAACCGGAGCCGATCGAACCGGCGCGCCCGGCCTATGAGGAACCGGTCTATACCCAGGCTGCTCCCGAGCCGCGTCGCGGCAATGCCGGTCCTCTTGCCGCCGGCATTCTCGGCGGCCTGATCGCCCTTCTCGGGGCCGGTAGCCTGCAATATGGCGGCTACCTGCCCACCCTCGGCCCGGATCGCAGCGGCGACACCGGCGCGCTTACCAGCCTCTCCAACGAAATCGAAGCGCTGAAGACGCGCCTTGCCGAAACACCGGCGGCCAGCAACGTCGATCTCCAGCCAATCGAAACCCGCATCGCCGCCCTTGAAAAGGGCACCGGCGATGGCGGCGGCGCGACCGCAGGAAACCCGGAAGCGGTAAGCAAGCTCGAGGGCGACGTGACCCGCCTGAACACCGAGCTTGCGGCCCTGCGCGAGGCCATTGCCCGCACCACCGAAGCCGTCAGCTCCACCGAAAGCCAGCTCACCGAGCGCATCGCCGCTGCCGAGCAGAAACTGGACGAACCGCGCAGCGATGTCGAAATGGCCCGTGCCGTGGCGGCAAGCGCGCTGAAGACCGCCATCGATCGCGGCGGTCCCTACCTTGCCGAACTCGAAGCCTTCGCCAGCATCGCGCCTGATGATCCGTCCGTGGCGGGCCTGCGCGAGCATGCCGCCATCGGCGTCGCCTCACGCTCCGATCTCGTGCGCGATTTCCAGCCGACCGCCGATGCCATCCTCGACGCCGTGCATCAGCCGGATGGCGACCAGGGCATCTTCAATCGCCTGATGTCGAGCGCCACGTCGGCCATCCGTGTGCGGCCCGTCGGCAGCATCGAGGGCGATACGCCGGAAGCCGTTGTCGCGCGCATCGAGAACAAATTGCAGAACGGCGACTTCAAGGGCGCCCAGATCGAATGGCAGACCCTGCCGGAAGCAGGCCAGGCCGCGGCGGTGGAGTACAAGCGCAAGCTCGATACCCGCGTTACCGTCGAGGGCCTGATCGGTGCGGCCGTCTCCGGCGCCATCACCGGCACGGCCACCGGCAACCAGGGCTGAGGAGAGGACTTCATGGTACGCATTCTGGTCTTCGCTCTCTTCGTTCTCGCCCTTGCCGCCGGTTTTGCCTGGCTGGCCGATCGTCCCGGCGAACTCTCGATCATCTGGCAGGGCCAACGCGCCGATATGAGCCTGATGGTCGCCGCCACGCTCGTCGTCTCGCTGATCGCCACCGTGATGCTCTCCTGGTGGATCGTGCGCGTCATCTGGACATCGCCGCACTCGATCCAGCGCTTTTTCCGCGCCCGCAAGCGGGATCGCGGCTATCAGGCCCTGTCGACCGGCCTGATCGCGGCCGGTGCCGGCGACGCCGCCGGTGCGCGAAAAATGCTCGGCCGCACCAAGGGTTTGCTGAGCGCCGATCAGGAACCGCTCATCCACCTGCTCGAAGCGCAGGCCGCGATGATCGAGGGCCGCTATGACGATGCGCGCCGCAAATTCGAGTTGATGGCAGACGACCCGGAAACCCGCGAGCTCGGCCTGCGTGGCCTCTATCTCGAGGCCCGTCGCCTTGGCGCCAACGAGGCCGCCCGGCAATATGCCGAACGCGCCGCGGAAAAGGCGCCGCAACTGCCCTGGGCGACGGAGGCAGCACTCGAATATCGCTCCGAAGCCGGCGACTGGGACGAGGCACTGAAACTGCTCGGTGACGGCCGCTCCGGCTCGGCGGAAGAGAAGAAGACCTATGCCCGCCGCAAGACCGTGCTGCTCACCGCCCGCGCCGCGGCAAAGCTCGACGCGGACCCGAAGGGGGCGCGCGAGGATGCGCATCAGGCGCTGAAGCTCGACGAGACCTTCGTGCCCGCCGGGCTGATCGAGGCCAAGGCCCATCTGCGCGAGGACAATCTGCGCAAGGCCGCCTCCATCCTGGAAAAACTCTGGAAATCGACGGCGCATGGCGATGTGGCGAAGCTCTATGTCCGCGCCCGCAGCGGTGATTCCGCCGCCGACCGGCTGAAGCGGGCGGAGAAGCTGGAAGCGATCCGCCCGAACAATGCCGAGGCGCTCTATGCCGTCGCGGAAGCAGCACTTGAGACACGCAATTTTGCGCTGGCCCGCGGCAAGGCCGAGGCGGCCGCCCGCCTTGCGCCGCGCGAAAGCGCCTTCCTGCTGCTGGCCGATATCGAGGATGCCGAAACCGGCGATCAGGGCCGTATCCGCCACTGGATGAACCAGGCGCTGAAGGCCCCGCGCGATCCGGCCTGGACGGCCGACGGCATCACCGCGCCGGAATGGCGCGCCGTCTCGCCCGTGACAGGCCGCCTCGACGCCTTCGAATGGAAGACGCCGGTCAGCGCGCTGGAAGGCCCGGTCGAGGAGGGCTCGACGGATGCCGTCGACGAGGCGATCCGCACCTTGCCGCCGCTCGCCATCGAGGCGAAGCCGGCCGTCAGGGTGGAAGAGGTGGTGAAGGTCGAGAAGGCGCCGGTCGAAAAACCCGTCGTGGTAACGGCGATCGCCGAACCGACCCCCGTGAAGGTGGAAAAGGCCAAGGAAACCGGCAAAGAAACCACCGCGCCCGCGGAAGAAGAGGAGCGTCCCTTCTTCGGCATGCCGGATGATCCGGGCGTCAAGGAAGGTGCTGCCGTCAAGCGGGACGGAACCAGCGGTTTCCGATTGTTCTGACTATTCCGAGGCTTGAGGGAACGGGGCTAAAATATCGATGTTCGAACGCTTGCAGCAGTTTCTGGCGAGCCTTTCCGGTGGTGAGAGCAGGCCGGCTTTCGCCATCGACGATCCACGCGTCGCGGTCATGGCGCTTTGCATCCAGGTGATGGAAGCGGATGGCGAGGTGCTGGATATCGAGAAGAAGGCGCTGCGTGACCATTTCAAGGAGCTCTACAGCGTCGATGAAAAGGAGTTGGAGGCGCTTCTCGCAGCCGGGGCCGATGCGGAGAGCGAGGCAATCGACTTCTTCCATTTCACCTCCGAACTGAAGCGCCAGCTCTCGGAAAACCAGCGCGTCGCCCTCATCGGCCTGCTCTGGGAGATCGTCTATGCGGACGGCGAGCGCAGCGAGATGGAGGATCACGCGATCTGGCGCATCGCCGATCTGCTCGGCGTCTCGGGCCGCGAGCGCATCATGAAGCGGCAGGAAGTGGCCGAGCGAGTGGGAGCGGTCACGCATGGGGAGCCGGACGAGACCTGAGCCATGCTCGATTTCCCGCGAAAGCCGCGCACCAGGCGCCCCGTCCTGATCGTGCTGCACCAGGAGACCTCCAGCCCCGGCCGCGTCGGGCAGATCCTGCAGCAGATGGGCCATGCGCTCGACATCCGTCGCCCCGTGCTCGGCGATCCCCTGCCGGAAACACTCGCCCATCATGCCGGCGCCGTCGTCTTCGGCGGGCCGATGAGCGCCAATGACGACGAAGCCTATGTGCGCGACGAGATCGACTGGCTGAACGTCCCCCTGAAGGAGAACCGCCCCTTCCTCGGCATCTGCCTCGGGGCGCAGATGCTGGTGAAGAACCTCGGCGGCACCGTATTCGGCCATACCGAGGGATGGACGGAGATCGGCTGGTATCCGCTCGCGGCCACCGAGGCCGGCACGGCGCTGATGCCCTGGCCCGACATGGTCTACCAGTTCCATCGCGAAGGCTTCGACCTGCCCTCCGGCGCGACGCTGCTCGCCACCGGGCATCACTACGAGAACCAGGCCTTCCGCTATGGCGACAATGCCTGGGGCATCCAGTTCCATGGCGAACTGACGTTGGCCATGATGCATCGCTGGGTCGTGCGCGGCGCGCATCGTTTCGAACTGCCGGGCGCGCAGGTCGGCAGCCTGCATCTCGACGGACGTCTGCTGCACGATGCGGCGCTGCGGATCTGGATGACCTCCTTCCTCGACCGGATTTTTCACGAAGCCTGAGCGCCTCAAAAAAATACCGGCACATTAAACATGTTGCCGCAGCGCCTGGTGCATGGCCTTGCTGGCAGGCCTTGCAATGGCTACATGTCGGGACGAAACCAATTGGAGACGTTCAATGATAGCGGTCATCAACACCCTATTGTTCATCATCAGCATCGCATGGTTCCTGGTCATCGCCTCGGCGATCTTTTCCTGGCTCTATGCCTTCAACGTCATCAACGCGAACAATCAGGTGATCGCGACCATCGGACGCTCGCTCTACCAGCTGACCGAACCGATCTATCGCCCGATCCGCCGCGTGCTGCCGAATTTCGGCGGCGTCGACCTGTCGCCGCTCGTCGTGCTGGTCATCCTGTTCTTCCTCGAACAGGTCATCCGCACGGTTCTGGCACCCGCGGTTCTCTAGAGCATTTCCGCTTTTCTCCGAATCGCGGAAGCGCTCTCGCTCTTTGTTTTCACGCAATTCCGAACGCAAAACCGCTTCGCACTTTCGCTGGAATTGCTCCGACAATCGCTTTGACAATAAAAAACCCTCCGGATCGCTGGCGACCCGGAGGGTTTTGTTTTGAGGCCCGAAAGCGGCCTGCGCTTACTTCTGGCTGTTATAGCGCTCGACGGCTTCCAGAATCATCTTCTTGGCCGTGGCGACATCCTGCCAGCCGGCGATCTTCACCCACTTGCCGGGCTCCAGATCCTTGTAATGCGTGAAGAAATGCTCGATCTGCTTGAGCGTGATTTCCGGCAGGTCCGTGTAGTTCTCGACCTTGTCGTAGCGGCGCGTCAGTTTCGGCACCGGCACGGCGATGATCTTCTCGTCCTTGCCGCCATCGTCTTCCATGACCAGAACGCCGATCGGGCGCACATTGATCACGCAGCCCGGAACGAGCGGGCGGGTGTTGGCGATGAGAACGTCGATCGGGTCGCCGTCTTCCGAGAGCGTGTGCGGCACGAAGCCGTAATTGCCCGGATAGGTCATCGGCGTGTAGAGGAAGCGGTCGACGACGAGCGCGCCGGCTTCCTTGTCCATCTCGTACTTGATCGGGTGGCCGCCGACCGGCACCTCGACAATGACGTTCACGTCTTCAGGCGGGTTCTTGCCAACGGAAATCGCATCGATACGCATGGGGGCTCCCTCAGTGAGATGCAGTGATTTTCGGGCTTCCTAAAGCGAATCCCGCTGCGGCGCAACATGACTTTCGAATAGACGGACCGGATGTGCCGTCTTCCCTGCAACCGGAGGATTTCTTCATGCGCCTGACGCCGCTTCTGCTTTCCGTCGCCATTGCCGCATCCGCGGGCGCCGCCCGCGCCAGCGAGAGCGCCTATACGGACCGCGATCTCGATGCCTGCAAGACGCTGTCGGAGGTGGAGGAAGGCGCAAGCGTCAGCCTGCAATGCGCCGGCTACAAGAACCTGCCCGTCTATTTCAAGGAAGGCGATCTCAGGCAAAGCATCGCCTATGGCCCGGTCAGCAAGGCCTATATCGACGAGGCCTTCGAGACCTTCGGGCCGTTCAACCACACCGGCAACAAGATCGAATGGCGGCTCGACGCGAAGGGCGCTCCCATCGCCACCATCGTGCGCTGGTTCATCGCCGATCCCGAGACGACGGGCGAGGCCGATTCCAAGACGGGCCAGGTGCTCGTCGTCTCTACCGTGGCGACGAAGGACAATCCGACAAGCTGCGTCGTCGGCTATGTCGATGCGCTGGAGAACAAGGATGCCAACACGCTCGCCCGCGCGGTGGCGGATGACGAGGCTGCCGATTTTGCCTGCGGCGCAAGCGAGCCGCAATGGCATGGCAAACGGGGAAAACTTGCGGGAGAGCCGTCCCGCACCCTGCCGGGTATGGTGGAATAGCCGGAGGCCTCAGGGCCAGACGAAACCGATCTTCTTCAGTTCCTTGTCGCCGAAATTCTCCATGCCCTCGGCAATGTCGCGTCCGCCGGCGGAGCGGAAGAAGCGGTCGGCATGTTCGCTGTCCTCGAGGCACCAGGCAATCATGCCATTGCAGCCGAGCGACTTCAAAAGCCGCTGCGCCTCGCCGAACAAAAGCCGGCCAAGGCCGATGCCCTGATATTCGGGTCGCAGATAGAGTTCGTAGATCTCGCCTTCCTGCGGCAGCGCGCGGGCGCGGTTGAGGCCAAGCGTGGCGTAACCGGCGACCGTGCCGGCGACATCGAGCACCAGCAGCGTCGCGGGGCCGCGCGTCGCCTTGCGCCACCAGCCCTCATTGCGGCGGTCGACCATCTGGTTGAGCGGGATATGCGGAATGAGGCCACCATAGGCCTGCAGCCACGACACCCGATGCGTCTCGGATATCGCGCGCGCGTCCTGCGGCTCGGCGCGCCGCACATCGATCGACAGTGTCTTCATAACACCACTCTTATTCCCGCACCGATTCCACCGGAATCCCGCACCTATAGGAAGGCGTTCATTGCCCACAGGCGCGTTCCGCATGGCACCAATGAAAGTTAACGCTTTTTTAACAAACGTCACAAGTCGTAAAACGATGACACACACATGAAAAAACCCGGCCTTTCGGCCGGGTTTCCATTTGTCCCGTTTCGGGGAAAGCGATCAGGCGGCGCCGGCGGCCCGCTGCTTTTCGAATCGCTTGCGGTCGTTGGCATCGAGGAACATCTTGCGCAGACGGATCGACTTCGGCGTCACTTCCATCAGCTCGTCGTCCTGGATCCACGACAGCGCGCGGTCGAGCGTCATGCGGATCGGCGGGGTCAGCTTCACGGCTTCATCCTTGCCGGCGGCGCGGATGTTGGTGAGCTGCTTGCCCTTGAGCACGTTGACCTCGAGGTCGTTGTCACGCGAGTGGATGCCGATGATCATGCCGGCATAGACCTTCTCGCCCGGCTCGATGATCATCGGGCCGCGGTCTTCCAGGTTGAACATGGCATAAGCCACGGCTTCGCCCGAACCGTTAGACAGCAGCACGCCGTTGACGCGGCCGCCGATGGCACCCTTGAAGGGCTGGTAGTCGTGGAACAGGCGGTTCATGATCGCCGTGCCGCGCGTGTCGGTGAGCAGTTCCGACTGGTAGCCGATGAGGCCGCGGGTCGGCGCCAGGAACTTCAGGCGAACGCGGTTGCCGCCCGACGGACGCAGTTCCGTCATCTCGGCCTTGCGCTCCGACATCTTCTGCACGACGATACCCGAATGCTCTTCGTCGACGTCGATGACGACTTCTTCGATCGGCTCCATGGTGGTGCCGGCTTCGTCCTTGTGCATGACGACGCGCGGACGCGAGACGGCAAGCTCAAAACCTTCGCGGCGCATGGTTTCGATGAGAACGGCGAGCTGAAGTTCGCCGCGGCCGGAGACGTAGAACGAATCCTTGCCTTCGGCTTCTTCGATCTTCAGCGCGACGTTGCCTTCGGCTTCCTTGAACAGGCGGTCGCGGATGACGCGGCTCGTGACCTTGTCGCCTTCGGTGCCGGCAAGCGGACTATCGTTGACGATGAAGGACATGGTGACGGTCGGCGGGTCGATCGGCTGCGCGGTCATGGCTTCGGTGACCGAGGGGTCGCAGAACGTGTCGGCGACGGTGCCCTTGGAGAGACCGGCAATGGCGACGATGTCGCCGGCATGCGCTTCGTCGATCGCCGTACGCTCGATGCCGCGGAAGGCGAGGATCTTCGAGATACGACCGGTTTCGATCAGCTTGCCATCCTGGCCGAGAACCTTGACCGGCTGGTTGGACTTCAGCGTGCCCGAGGCGATACGGCCGGTGATGATGCGGCCGAGGAAGGGGTTGGCTTCGAGGATCGTACCGATCAGGCGGAACGGACCTTCTTCGACGACCGGTTCCGGAACGTGCTTGAGCACGAGGTCGAGAAGCGGCGCGAGGCCTTCTTCCTTCGGACCTTCCGGGTTGACGTTCATCCAGCCGTCACGGCCCGAACCGTAGAGGATCGGGAAGTCGAGCTGCTCGTCGGTGGCGTCGAGATTGGCGAAAAGGTCGAAGACTTCGTTGATGACTTCTTCGTGGCGGCCGTCCGGACGGTCGATCTTGTTGATCGCGACGATCGGCTTCAAACCAACTTTAAGCGCCTTGCCGACCACGAACTTGGTCTGCGGCATCGGGCCTTCAGAGCTATCGACGAGAACGATGGCGCCGTCCACCATCGAGAGGATGCGCTCGACTTCGCCGCCGAAGTCGGCGTGGCCGGGGGTGTCGACGATGTTGATGCGAACGCCCTTCCACTCCACCGAGGTCGCCTTGGCGAGAATGGTGATGCCGCGTTCCTTTTCGAGATCGTTCGAATCCATCACGCGTTCGGCAACGCGCTGGTTTTCACGGAACGAGCCGGACTGCTTGAGAAGCTCGTCGACGAGCGTGGTCTTGCCATGGTCGACGTGCGCGATGATCGCGATATTGCGGAGTGACATGGTATAATCTCTGAGGTTCGGGGCGCGCGCAAAACGAGGGCGCCGTCTTCAATGGGCGGGCTCTTACATGTTTTTCCGCATTTGCGAAAGGGGCGGACCGCAACTCTGTTATCCGCCCCGCGCGGAGCTTGTCATCATGATGAACGCGCGGGCGGCAGCACGACGCGCCAGAGTTCCTGATCCTCCCGGTCCATCAGCCGCACCGTCATCTCCTCGCTTGCGCCGTTGATATCGACCAGACCGAAGAATTGCAGGCCGGCCGAGGGTGGCAAGTTGCTGTCGACGCCACCCGCCGACGCCTTGATGAAACGCACCTCCGGCCCGAAGGTCATGTCGAGCGGTTTCGGCCCATAGGTGCCGGAATGCAGCGGCCCGGAGACGAACTCCCAGAACGGATTGAACTCCTGGAATTTCGCGCGTGACGGATCGTAGTGGTGGGCGGCGGTGTAGTGCACATCCGCCGTCAGCCACACGACATTGTGGATGGCATTGTCACGCATGAAGGACAGGAGATCGGCGATCTCCCGCTCGCGCGCCGCCGGCGGACCGTTCAGGCCGTCGGCCACACCCTCGTAACCCAGGCTGTTGGCATAGTCGTCCCAGATGACGAGGCCGAGCGGCATATCGCAGGCGATGACCTTCCAGACAGCCTGCGAGGCCGCCAGCTCACGCCGCAGCCAGTCCGCCTGCCGCCAGCCGAAGAGGCCGTTCTCCGTGCCGCCCTTGTTGGGGCTGCGATAGGAGCGCAGGTCGACGAAGAACACATCGAGCAGCGGCCCATAGGCAACCTTGCGGAAGATGCGGCCGGGTTCGGTGGCGAAATAACGGATCGGCGTCATCTCGTGGAAGGCACGGCGGGCGCGCTGTTCGTAGACGCCGATATCCTTTTCCGGATAGCGCCGGTCGCCGGTGAGATCGCTCGATTCCGACCAGTTGTTCAGCACCTCGTGGTCGTCCCACTGGAAGAAGGTCGGGCACTGGGTGTTGAAGGACAGGAGGTGGTCGTCGAGCAGATTGTACTTCCACTGTCCGCGAAACTCCTCCAGCGTGCGCGCCACGTTGCGCTTCTCGTCGGTGACGATGCGGTTCTTCCAGATGCCACCGTCGCGCAGCGGAATCTCCTCCGGGATCGGCCCGTCGGCATAGACCGTGTCGCCCGAATGGATGAAGAAATCCGGCTCGTGGCGCAGCATGGTCGAATAGGTCTTCATGCCGACATCGTCGATGCCCCAGCCCTGCCCCGCCGTATCGCCAGACCAGACGAAGCGCACCGAGCGCTTGCGCATCGGCGCCGTGCGGAACCGGCCGACGACGGGCTCGGAGACGAGATGGCTCGAATAGGGGTCGCTTGCGGTGAAGCGGTAGAAGATGTCCTGATCCGGCAGGAGCCCTTCGAGCATCGCCTTGACGGCATTGTCCGAAGCCCCCGTCGCCTTCTGAAGCGGCAGACGCGTGACGTCGATGAAACTGTCGGTGGTCGAATATTCGAGCGTCACCTCGGCCGGCCGGTCGGTGCGCGCCCAGACCATGCCGGAGGAGCAATCGACATCGCCGGATTGCACGCCATGCGAAAAGACCGGGCTGCCATGCCGCCGCGAATAATAGGGCACCGCCAGCGCCGAGGACGTCGCCAGCGCGCCGGCCCCCGCGGTCAAGAGAAACGAGCGCCGCGTCAGCGTCTCGGGAACAATCGCCATGCCACCTCCGGCCAAGCCCGCGAAAAGACGGGCAGACCATCGGTCCGCGACATGTCAGTCCGGTAACGGGAGGATGACGGTTCACCCAAGCTTTGGTGACGGGAGGATGACGGGACGGCTTGGTCCACGCCCCGCTTGGAAAGGCGATCGGATGCTTTCGATAGAAAGACCCCTCCCCACAAGGGGGAGGGGCTAACCCGCCGAACCGTCTTGCCCAACACAGCGTCACTTCAGGAAGAAACGGGAATGGGACTTTTGCACAGTGCGGCATAGAAGCCCCTCCCCCTTGTGGGGAGGGGTTGGGGAGGGGTCTTAAGTCGCAATAAAGAAGGCTCTGTAAGAGAACGAGAAGGCTTCAGCCTTTACGCCGCCAGCCCCTTCTTCTCCAGCATGGCCTCCGGCGTCGGCAGTTTGCCGCGGAAGGCCTTGTAGGCGTCCTCCGGGTCCACCGAACCGCCGACGGCGTAGATATAGGTCTTCAGCCGCGCCGCCATGGCGGGGTTGAAGGCGTCGCCGGTTTCCGTGAAGGCGGAGAAGGCATCGGCGTCGAGCACTTCCGACCACATGTAGGAATAGTAGCCGGCCGAATAGCCGTCACCCGAGAAGACATGCTGGAAGTGCGGCGTCGCGTGGCGCATGACGATGGATTTCGGCAGGCCGATCTTTTGCAGAACCTCGCTTTGCACCGCCATCGGATCCTCCACCGGTCCGCGCGTGTGAAACGCCATATCGACCAGCGCCGAGGAGGTAAATTCCACCGTCGCAAAGCCCGAATTGAAGGTGCGGGCGGCCAGAACCTTGTCGAGCAGCACCTGCGGCATCGCCTCCCCGGTCTGGTAATGCACGGCGTAGCGCGTCAGGATTTCCGGCACCGTCAGCCAGTGTTCGTAAAGCTGCGAGGGCAGTTCCACGAAGTCGCGCGACACGCCCGTGCCGGAGACCGAGGGATAGGTGACGTCCGACAACATGCCGTGCAGCGCATGGCCGAATTCGTGGAACAGCGTACGCGCATCGTCGAGCGACAGCAGCGCCGGCTTGCCTTCGGCGGGTTTTGCGAAATTGCAGACATTGTAGATGATCGGGATCTCGCCGACCGAACCGTTCGGCAGCGGCAGGCGATGCTGGCTCTGGTAGGAGCTCATCCAGGCGCCCGATCTTTTCGAGGACCGCGCGAAATAATCGCCGAGGAACATGGCGACCAGCCTGTCCTCGCGATCGCGGATTTCGAAGACCCGCACATCGGGATGATAGACCGGCACGCCCTTCTTCTCGATGGCGCGGATGCCGAACAGCCGCTCGGCAACATCGAAGCAGGCGTCGATTATCTTTTCGAGCTGGAGATAGGGCTTCAGCTCGGCCTCGGAGAAGTTGAATTTTTTGGCGCGCAGCTTTTCGGCATAGTAGCGCCAATCCCAAGGCATGACCTCGTGGTTGCGACCTTCGTCCGCGATGAGCGCGGCAAGCTCCGCCTCCTCCTCACGCGCCCGCGCCACGGCCTTTTCCCAGACCTGCATCAAGAGACCGTTCACCGCATCCGGCGTCTTCGCCATGGTGTTGTCGAGCTTCAGGGCGGCGAAATTCGCGTAGCCGAGCAGCCCGGCCTTTTCCGAACGGAGAGCAAGCGTGTCCTTCACGATGCCGCGATTGTCCGTCTCGCCGTCATTCTCGCCGCGCGCCACCCAGGCCCGGAATGCCTGCTCGCGCAGGTCCCGGCGGGCGGAGGAGGCAAGGAAGGGCTCGATGATCGAGCGCGACAGGGTGACGGCATAGCGCCCGTCCTGCCCGCGATCCCGCGCCGCCGCCGCCATGGCGTCCTTCAGATAATCCGGCAGGCCGTCCAGCGCCTCGCCCTCGTCGAGGAACAGCGCCCAGCTCTTCTCGTCGGCCAGCACGTTCTGGCCGAATTTCGCACCGAGACCGGCGAGCGTCTCGTTGATCGCCGAGAGGCGATCCTGTTCAGGCTTGGCAAGCTTGGCCCCCGCCTTCACAAACCCCTTCCAGTGCCGCTCCAGCACGCGCACCTGCTCCAGCGAAAGGTTGAGGCCCGCGCGGCCCTCCCACAGCGCATCGATGCGTTTGAAGAGCGCGGCATTGGTGCCGATCTTCGAATAGTGCCGCGACATTTTTGGCGCGATGTCGCGTTCCAGCGCCTGGATCGTGTCGTTGGTGTTGGCGCCGGCGCGGCTCCAGAACAGGGCCGAGACGCGCGACAACGCATCGCCCGCAATCTCCAGCGCCACGACCGTATTCTCGAAGGTCGGCACGTCGGGATTGCCGGCAATGGCGTCGATCTCCGCCTCATGGGCCGCAAGCGCCGCATCGAAGCTTGCCGCAAAGGCCTCGTCCTTCACGAGATCGAACCGCGGCAGGCCATTGAGGCCGGTCCATTCGACAAGGGCGGGATCGATCGGCGTTTCGGTCATGGGAGATCCTTTCTGGCAAATCACTGTGCGGCGAATATAGGAACGGAGACGGGGTCTGGTACAGAGGAGCGACACAAAAACCGGGAACGGAAACCCTATTGCCGCGTTAGACCGGCTGCGGCACCCTGCCTCTTGACGCGGACGGCAACTTCGGTGAAAACAGTCCGGTTCGCGGCCTTTTGACATCCTTGCCGCGACGAACCCTGGTGCCGGGCCCCTCTGGCGAGAGTTTTTACGGCGCTCTCGTGATGTCGGTACCGCCAGCAATTAGCCGGCGGATTCAAACGCACATGAACATCCTGACCATGCCTTACCCGCATGCCCGTTGTGGTATGCGCAACTTCACCTCCCGTATTTCCACCTCCATGGAGGTGCTGTCATGATCGGCAACGGCGAAGGCAAGACCACCCTCTCCTATCTGAAATGGGCACTCATCTCGACCGTCATCGGCCTCGCGCTCGGCGCGTGGCTGGGCTGGCAGACGGAAGGCACGCTCGCCGGCATGGCGACCGTCTTTTTCATCTGCGCGGTTCTGGCGGTGCTGGAAATCTCGCTGTCCTTCGACAACGCCATCGTGAACGCCAACAAGCTCAAGGACATGACGCCGGTCTGGCAACGCCGGTTCCTGACCTGGGGCATCCTGATCGCCGTCTTCGGCATGCGCATCGTCTTCCCGCTCCTGATCGTTGTCATCGCCGCCGGTATCGGCCCGATCGACGCGCTCATCCTCGCGGCCCGCGAGCCGGCGGAATACGCCCGCATCATGCATGACGCGCACCTGCCCATCGCCGCCTTCGGCGGCACCTTCCTGATGATGGTCGGCCTCACCTACTTCTTCAATCATGAGAAGGACGTGCACTGGATCGGCTTCATCGAGAAGCACATGGCGCGCTCGGCGACCGTCAAGGGCATCGAGATCGCCTTCGTGCTGGCCCTCATCATCGGATTCTCCAAGCTCCTGGAGCCGGCGGAAGCCAATACCTTCGTGCATGCGGCGGTCTACGGCCTCCTGACCTTCCTTGCGGTCGAAGTCATCGGCGGCCTGCTCGATGCCTCGCAGAAGGCGATGTCTGAAGCGGCCAAGGGCGGCCTCGGCGCCTTCATCTATCTCGAAGTGCTCGATGCCAGCTTCTCCTTCGACGGCGTCATCGGCGCCTTCGCGCTGACGCAGAACCTCTTCGTCATCGCCATCGGCCTCGGCATCGGCGCCATGTATGTGCGCTCGATGACGATCATGCTGGTGGAGAAGGGCACGCTTGCCGAATACCGCTACCTGGAGCACGGCGCGTTCTACGCGATCCTGATCCTGTCGGTCGTCATGTACTGCCAGACGCTGGTGCATATCCCCGAGGTCATCACCGGCCTTGGCGGCGCGACGCTCATCGGCATCTCGCTGTGGTCCTCCATCCGCTACAACAGGCGGGAAAAGGAACTGGGGCATCACGCGGCCCCGCATGCCGGCGACCGCGTCGCGGCACAGCTTGGCGAGACCAAGGCTTAAAACAACAGGGCCGGCCGTTTCGACGGCCGGCCTTTTTCCATGCGACAGTTGCAGCCGCAAGCTCAATTGAAGCAACGCCAAATACAGAAGGCCCGCTGGTCTTGCGACCAGCGGGCCTTTTTATCGGGAAAATTCTCGTGTCGCGTTAGGAGCGCGGGAAGTTGGCGGGGTCGATGCCAAGCGTCTTGAGGTCGCGTTCCCTCGGGCGACGGTGCCCTTCAACGGCCGCGGCGGCTGCATTGGCAGCGCTCAGTACGGCGAAGGCCCGGCCGAAGAAGCCCTGGGCGAAGGAATTGCGGAGGGAGGTCATTGGAATGCTCGCTTTCTGTTTTAGCTTACGAGCACAAGATGATGTCTTAGGCCGAAAAGTACAACAGCTGGTTTGTCAGCCCAGCCATGCAACGAATGCAGGCCGGAAACGGGCGTTTCCGGCCTGCATTGTTTCAAGACCTCTGAGAAAGACTCAGTCCTCGTTCGCCGCAAGCTGCGAGAGAACTTCGCCCCGGCCGCGGGCGCGCAGGATGAGCGGCACGACGATGGCGAGGAAGGCCAGACCGAAGAGCAGCACGGCGATCGGCGACATGAACAAAGCCGTCACGTCGCCCTGGCTGATCGCCAGTGCCCGGCGCAACTGCTGCTCGGCCATCGGCCCCAGGATGAGGCCGACCACGACGGGCGCGATCGGATAGCCGAACAGCCGCATGGCAAAACCGAGCAGGCCGAAAGCCAAGAGCATGCCGAGTTCGAAGACCGACGGGTTGGCGCCGATCGTGCCGAGCGTCGCGAAGACCAGAATGCCGGCATAGAGCCAGGGCTTCGGGATGCTCAGCAGTTTCACCCAAAGGCCGATCAGCGGCAGGTTCAGCACCAGCAGCATGAAATTGGCGATGAGCAGGCTGGCGATGAGGCCCCAGACGAGCTGCGGATTGGTCGCAAACAACAGCGGCCCCGGTTGCAGGCCGTATTGCTGGAAGCCGGCGAGCATGATGGCAGCGGTCGCCGAGGTCGGAAGACCAAGCGTGAGCAGCGGAACGAGCGTGCCGGCGGCGGATGCATTGTTGGCCGCTTCCGGCCCGGCCACGCCTTCGATGGCGCCCTTGCCGAATTCTTCCGGATGTTTGCTCAGCTTCTTTTCCGTGGCGTAGGAGAGAAACGTGCCGATCTCCGCGCCGCCGGCCGGCATGGCGCCGATCGGGAAGCCGATGGCGGTGCCACGCAGCCAGGGTTTCCACGAGCGCGCCCAATCGGCCGCGTTCATCCAGACCGAACCCTTCACGGCCTCGATCTTGTCCGGCTCGGAATCGCCCTTGGAGGCGATGTAGAGCGATTCACCGATGGCGAACATGGCGACGGCCAGCGTCGTCACTTCCACGCCGTCGAGAAGATCGGGAATGCCGAAGGACAGGCGCGTCTGGCCGCTCAGCTGATCGATGCCGATGATCGCGAGCGTCAGGCCAACGAAGAGCGAGGTGAGGCCGCGCAGGGTGGAATCACCAAACGCCGATGAGACCGTCACGAAGGCGAGCACCATCAGCGCGAAATATTCGCGCGGGCCGAAAACCAGTGCGAGCTTGACGATGAAGGGCGCGATGAAGGCGAGCGCCAGCGTGGCGATGAGGCCGGCGACGAAGGAGCCGATGGCCGCCGTCGCAAGGGCCGGTCCGCCGCGCCCCGCCCGCGCCATCTTGTTGCCCTCGAGCGCCGTGACGATCGAGGCGCTTTCGCCGGGCGTGTTGAGCAGGATCGAGGCCGTCGAGCCGCCATACATGCCGCCGTAGTAGATGCCGGCGAACATGATGAGGGAGCCGGCCGGGTCGAGCTTGTAGGTGACGGGCAGGAGCAGCGCCACGGTGAGCGCCGGGCCGATGCCGGGCAGCACGCCGACGGCCGTGCCGAGCGTCACGCCGATCAGCGCATAGAGCAGGTTCATCGGCAGAACGGCGACGGCCAGGCCCTGAAAGAAGAATTCGAATGTCGACATGACGTCGCCCCTTTAGAAAAACAGGCGTTCGAGCGGCCCGGCCGGCAGGGAGAGCTGCAGCAGCTTGGCGAAGATCACCCAGACGACGAAGGAGAGCGCGATGCCGATGGGGATGGTCGCCCAGAGCTTGCGCCGGCCGAAGCCGCAGGCGGTGAGCGCGAAAAGCAGGCCCGTCGCAATCGAGAAGCCGGCGGGCTTGAGCAGCAACATCTGCGCGGCAAGGCCCGCGACGAGACAGATGACCGGCATGCGGGCGACGGGCTCGCGCACGGGGAAATCACCGCGCCAGGCCTCGACAATGGTCCATATGCCGAGGATCACAAGGCCGATCGCGATCCAGTGCGGCACCGTGGCGGGGCCGATCGGCGCGACATTGCTGACGGCGGTGATGCGGGCGACATCCCACCAGATCACGGCGGCGATGATGAGGAGCGCGGGTCCGATGACCAGCGCCGCCCGGTCAGGGCGGCGCTTTCCTCGCGCGTGGGAGGACGGGACCTCGCTCATTTGACGAGCCCGATGTCCTTGAGGATGCTTTCGGTGGCCGCGACATCCTTGTCGAGCTGCGCCTTGAAGGCATCACCGGCCAGATAGGTGTCCTGCCAGCCCTTGGTCTTCAGGATTTCCTGCCAGGCGGCGGACTTGACCATCTTCTCGATATCGCCGTTGATCGCCGTGACCTGCTCGGCCGAAAGGCCGGGGGCAGCCGCAATCATGCGCCAGTTCTGCACGACGACGTCGAGGCCGCTTTCCTTGATCGTCGGGCCATCGATGCCCTCGATGCGCGCATCGCTGGAAATGGCGATCAGGCGCAGCGTGCCGGCCTTCACCTGGCCTTCGAACTCGCCGTAGCCGGAAATGCCCGCGGTCACCTGGTTGCCGAGAATGGCGGCCAGCGCCTCGCCGCCGCC
Source organism: uncultured Shinella sp. (assembly GCF_946479415.1). Next base: position 24,866 of record NZ_CAMLFY010000049.1, read on the forward strand.
GGCATAGGCGACGTAGTTGATCTTGGTCGGATCGACGCCGGCAGCCTTGGCGATCAGGCCGGCCGTGATGTGGTCCGTGCCGCCGGCCGAGCCGCCAGCCCAGGATACGGCGCCCGGATCGGCCTTCAGGGCCTTGATCAGGTCTTCCATGTTCTGGATCGGCGAGGCGGCAGGAACGACGATCGCCTCATATTCGCCGGTGAGGCGGGCGATCGGGGTCACGTCCTTCAGCGAAACCGGCGACTGGTTGGTGAGGATCGCGCCGACCATGACATAGCCGCCGACGATGAGGGCGTTCGGATTGCCGCTGTTCTGGCTGGCGAACTGCGCAAGACCGATCGTGCCGCCGGCGCCCGGAACGTTCGTCACCTGCACGCTGCCGGAAATCTTCTCATCCTGCAGCACGGTCTGGATCGAGCGGGCCGTCTGGTCCCAGCCGCCGCCGGGGCCGGCCGGCGCGATGATCGTATAGTCTGCGGCAAAGGCCGGAAGCGCCATGGCGCCGGCGATAAGGGATGCCAGGAAGAAATGTTTCAAAGGTCTGTCCTCCGTCAGGCGCGGTTTTCGCGCACGTTTCTATGGCGGGGGATAGGCAGCCGCGGCGGCGCGAACACTTCGGTTCGCGGGCGCAAAAATTGTCGGCTGAAGTCTCCTCCCGATCTCCCGTCCGCCTCCACGGACGATGAAGAGCCCTAAACCAGCACAAGAAGCTGACATCTAACTGACATGGAGCGCGGCGGCGTGTTGTCGAGAGCCGTAACGGGCTTATTGCTTGCGCAAAACCTCGTTCCAGCGCGCGATCAGCCGGGCGCGCTTGACCTGGTCGAGATAGACCATCAGGCCGGGGCTGACGGGCACGGGCTTCAGCTGTGCCCCGAGCAGCGCGCTCATGGTGCGCGCCGTGTTGGAGCCGGAGACATCGGGGCTGACGGCGGCGATCTGCAATTCGCGCGACAGGATTTCCTGCCCCTCCTTCGACATGAAGAAGGCGAGATAGCGCCGGCCGAGTTCCGGCGAGGCCGCCGCCTGCGGCACGAGGCCGATGCGCGACATGACGACGGTATAATCCTTCGGCAGCACGATGCCGACATTCGGATCGCGCGAGGCCCAGTCGGCGGCATAGGAGCCGAGGATGTTGTAGCCGAGCACGAAGCGCCCATCGGCAACGCGTTCGAGGATCGCCGAGCTGGTCGAGTAGAGCTTGACGCCCGCCGCACCCATCGCCTGGATCACCGTCCAGATATCGCCGAACTGTTCCTGGTCGCGCGCCATGAAGAGGAAACCGACGCCGGAGCGCTCGATGTCATAGGTGCCGATACGGCCGAAAACCTTCTCGCCCTCGCTTTTGAGATAGTCCACGAATTCCGCCCGCGAGGCCGGCGGCTTGCGGCCCTTGAAGCTCGGCTTGTGATAGACGAAGACGGCGGGCTCGAAGGTCAGCGCATAGGCCGTGTTGCGCCAGTTGGCCCATTGCGGCCAGCGATCGCTCATCGGCAGGTCGCTGCGCTGGGCATAGCCGTCATTGCTGAGCTTGACCTGCAGATCCATCGCCGAGGAGAAGGCGAAATCTGCGGTCTTCTCGCCGGCATCGGTCTCGCGCACGATGCGGTCATGCACCTCGCCGGTCAGCATCTCCTCATAGCGCACGGCGACATCGGGATTGGCTTCCTGGAACCCGCGGATCATCGGCCGGGCCAACGGCTCGTCGAGCGAGGAATAGACGACAAGAACCGGCGCCTCAGCATTGCCGTCGCGCGCCGGAAACAGGGTCGCATCGGCGAAGGCGGAGAGCGGCGCGGCAAGCAGCGCGAGAAGGGTGAGGACAAGACGCATGGCGCGACCTTGCCAAAGCACGGGCATGTTCACAAGCCCGCCCGCCACCGCTAAGGTCTCGCAGGGAGGACGACACGATTGCGCATTCTACTGGTCGAGGACAATGAAGCCCTGGCGGATGGCCTTTTCGCGATCCTCAAGGGCACGGGCCATGCGGTGGACGTGGTGCGTGACGGCACCTCGGCGGATGCCGCCATCGCGTCGGAGAATTTCGACCTCGTCATCCTCGACCTGACTCTGCCCGAAATGGACGGGCTCGACGTGCTGCGCGCCATGCGCGCCCGCCAGAGCAAGGCCGCCGTCCTGATCCTGACCGCGCGCGGCGCCCCGGACGAACGGGTCCGCGGGCTCGATCTCGGCGCCGACGACTATATGATCAAGCCCTTCGACATCTCGGAATTCGAAGCGCGCGTGCGCATGCTGCTGCGCCGGCAGGCCGGCCTGCGCTCCTCGGCGATCAGCTACGGCGCCATCGCGCTCGATCTCAATTCCCGCACCTTCTCCGCCGACGGCGCGCCGCTCGATATCCCGGCCCGCGAAGTCGGCCTTCTGGAAATCCTTTTTATGCGCGCGGGGAAAGTGGTCTCGAAAGAGGCGATCATGCAATCGCTCGCCGCCTTCGACGACGACCTCTCCGCCAATGCGATCGAACAATATGTTAGCCGGCTCAGGAAGCGTCTTGCGCCGCACGGCCTGACCGTGCGCACCGCCCGCGGCATCGGCTATTACCTCGACAAGGCGAGTGCGGCTTGACCCTCCTCCCCGCCTCCTCGCTACGCCGCCGCCTGCTCGCCTGGCTGCTCGTCTCGACGGCCGTGATCGGCGTCGTCGCGCTCATCGACACCTGGCGGGAAGCCGTGAAGACCGCCAATGTCGTCTCCGACCGCGTACTCGCCGGCTCAGCCCTCGCCATTGCCGAGCGGGTCGTGGTGACGGAAAACGGCGCGCTGGAAGTAGACATCCCCTATGTCGCGCTGGAAATGCTGACCTCGGCGGCACAGGATCGCGTCTTCTACCGCGTCGACGGTCCGCCGAGCCAGTTCATCACCGGCTACCAGACCCTGCCGACCATCCTCGACATGCAGGGACAGTCGACCGCCTATCAGGACGCGACCTTCCGCGGCGAGCCGATCCGCATCGCCGTGCTGCAACGCTCGGCCTCGACCGGCATCAATTCTGTGCCCTTCGCCGTGACGGTCGCCGAGACCACCATCGCCCGGCGCCAGCTCGCCGAGGCGATCCTGCTGCGCTCGGCGCTGCGGCTTGCCATGATGATCGCGGGTGCCGCCACCATCGTCTGGATCGCCGTCACCGTTTCGCTGCGCCCGCTCTACCGGCTGAGCGATGCGATTGCCGAGCGCAACCCGAACGACCTGCACCCGATCGAGCAGCGCGTGCCGAGCGAGGTGCAGGGCCTCGTCGTGACCGTCAACTCCTTCATGGTGCGCCTGCAATCGGCGCTCGACGCGCTCCGGCACTTTTCCGGCAATGCCAGCCATCAGCTCAGAACGCCGCTTGCCATCATCCGCACCCAGCTGGCGCTCGCCGGCCGCGCCAATACGCTGGAGGAGGCGCAGGAGGCCGCCCGCAAGGGCGACGCCGCCGTGGCACACGCCGAGCGTATCCTCGCCCAGCTCCTGCTGATGGCGAAGATCGATGCCGCCGGCTCCAACGAGCCGCAGAAGCCGGCCCCGATCGACATCGCGGCCCTCGCCCAGCAGCTGACCGCCGACCGCGTGCCATCCGCCGCCGAAGCCGGCATCGATCTCGGCTACGAGGGCGACGGCCCCGCCTTCGCCCACGCCGAGCCGCTGCTCTTCGGCGAACTCCTGCGCAACCTCGTGGAAAATGCGCTCGCCTATGCCGGCGACGGCGCGATGGTGACGGTCAGCGTGCGTCAAACCGATGATGCCGTGCTGCTGACCGTCGAGGACAACGGCCCCGGTATTGCACCCGAGCGCCGCAGCCTCGTGCGCCAGCGGTTTTCGCGCGGCGAACACCGCGATGCCCCCGGCATGGGCCTCGGCCTGCCGATCGTCGAGGAAATCGCCACGCTGTTCGAGGCGACCATGACGCTGGAAAGCGGCGCGAATGACCGTGGTCTTCGCGTGACGATCCGCTTTCCCGCCGTCGCGACTTAGGACCGATTGCCATTCAGGTCAGGCCGTGCCGAAAATGGTGGTTTTCGCGACCCGGAGCGCAGCGTACTCAAGTACGTGAGCACCGGAAGCGCGAGAAAGCGCCATTTGCAGGCCGGCCTGATCTGAATGGCGATCGGTCTTAGGGTTTGCGCCAGCCCAGGAGGCCGGGTGCTGCATGCCAGACGGCCTGAACGGCAAAACCCATGAAGAGCAGACCGGACATACGAACGATCGCCAGCTCGTGGCGACGATAGAAACGGCGCACCAAACCGGCGCCGATGATGCCGATCAAGATGATATCCGCCATCAGGAAGCCGAAGAAGGATACGCCGAGCAAGGCCGGCAGCGCATCGAAATCCAGCGCGTTGGACGAGCCGGCAAGCAGCGCCGTGAAGGTCGCCAGCGCCACCGGATAGCCCTTGGGATTGGTGAGGCCGAAGACGAGGCCACGACGCAGCGGCTTTTCAACGGTCATGACGGCGGCACCATCGTGCCGTGGCTTGGCACGCAGCGCCGACCAGCCGATCCAGGCGAGATAGAAGCCGCAGAGCAGACCAAGCACATCGAACACCATCGTGCCGATCGTCTTGGCGCCGACGATGGCGACAAGCGCCAGCGTCGACCAGAGCAGGTCACCGGCAAGGTGCCCGCCCATGAAAAGCGCACCCGCCTTGCGGCCCTGCCCCGCGCCGATGCCGAGAAGAGCGAGAAACGCCGGGCCGGGGATAAGCACATAGAGCAGAGCAGCCATGAAGGCGCCGAATAGCATCGAGCTGGTCATGAAGGAATCCCCCTGAATCTCAAGGCATTCCAGCCCGTGACGGCGGTTTCGTCAAGGCACATTTGCCGTTTCGCAAAGCAGCCATGCGTTGCAGCCCTAGCTTGACGGTTGTCCATTCCAACCGCGCATAGTAAGTTAAACTTACATAACTCAGAAAGTGATCATGCCCTCCAGACCCGATCCCGATGCCCTCGGTTTCGTCCTTATCGACGTTGCCCGCATGCTCCGCAGCGCCTTCGAGCGCCGCATCGCCACCGCCGGCCTCGGCCTGACGCCGGGAGAGGCCCGTACGCTCGTGCGTGTCGCGACGCTGGAGGGCAGCCGCCAGCTGGATATCGCCCAGCGCATGGGCATCGAGCCGATGACGCTCTCCACCTATCTCGACCGTCTGCAAAGCCTCGGCTTCATCGAGCGCCGCCCGGACCCTTCCGACCGCCGCGCCAAGCTGATCTACACGACGCCGACCGCCGGCGCACTGATCGGCAGCATCCGCGACGAGCAGATCGAACTGATGCAGCATGTGACGAGCGGCATCGGCGAGCAGGACCTCGAAGCCATGCGCGAAAAACTGAAGCATCTGCGCGCCAATCTGTCCGCGCTGGAAGAAGACAGCGCCGCGCTGAACCTGGTCAAGGAACTGGCGCAATGACTGCGCCGCGCATGAGCGAACGGCGCACCAGCATCATCGCCGCCTTCCTCGTGGCGCTCGGCCCGGTCTCCATGGCGCTCTATACGCCGGCCATGCCGCAACTGGTCCATGCCTTCTCCTCCACGGAATCGGCAATCAAACTGACGCTGTCGCTCTATTTCGCCGGCTTCGCGCTGGCGCAGTTGGTGTCCGGCACCACGTCCGACGTGCTCGGGCGGCGCAAGACGACGCTGATCTTCATGTCCGTCTATCTCGTCGGCAGCCTGATGGCCGCCTTCGCGCCCTCCGTCGGCGTGCTGCTTGCCGGCCGCCTCGTGCAGGGCATCGGCGCTTCCGTCGGCATGACGGTCTCGCGCGCCATCGTGCGCGACCAGTTCACCGGCACCAAGGCCGCCCGCATCATGAACATGGTGGGCATGATGCTCGCCATCGGCCCGGCGGTCTCGCCGACGCTCGGCGGCTTCGCGCTAGGCCTGTTCGGCTGGCAATCGATCTTCTTCCTGATGGTCGGTTTTGCGCTCGCCGCCTGCGGCGCCGTCTATTTCTGCATGAGCGAAACGACCACGCCCGATCCGGCCAAGGGCCATATCGGCCCGATCCTGCGCGGCTATGGCGAATTGGCCATGAGCAGCCGCTTCGTCTCCGCCACGCTCGTCATGGCCGGCGCCGTCGGCGCGCTCTACGGCCAGGCGACCATGCTGCCCTTCGTGCTGATCGACCGCGTCGGTCTGACGCCGACCCAGTTCGGCATCGGCATGCTCATGCAGTCCGGCTTCTTCTTCGCCGGCACGGTCGTCGTGCGCCTGCTGATGCGCGCATTCGCGCCCGACCGCCTCGTTCCCGCCGGTCTTTCTTTCATCGGCGTCGCCAGCATCTTCATCGCGCTCGCCTCGCATCTGCTGGAGACCCCGACCTTCCTCAGCGTCATGGGTCCGGTCGGCCTCTATGCCTTCGGCATCGCCTTCGTCATGCCCTATATGATGACCGCCGCCATGGAGCCCTTCCCGCATATCGCCGGCTCGGCCTCCGCCGCCATGGGCTTCATCCAGATGGGCTCCGGCTTCCTCGCCGGCCTGATCGCCGCCGCCATCGGCATGCCGCT
>NZ_CAMLFY010000050.1 GCF_946479415.1 uncultured Shinella sp.
GCGAGAGCGCACCGCCAATGAAGAAGACGAGAATGGCGAGGATGAAGACGCCGCGTGTCGGATCCGTCGCGAAGGCATGCACCGAGGTCAAAACACCGGAGCGCACGAGGAAGGTGCCGAGCAGCGACATGGAGAAGGTCAGGATCGCCAGAAGAACCGTCCAGATCTTCAGCGCCTCGCGCTTTTCCATGACGAGCGCGGAGTGCAGCAACGCCGTGCCGGCAAGCCAGGGAATGAAGGAGGCGTTTTCCACCGGATCCCAGAACCACCAGCCGCCCCAGCCGAGTTCGTAATAGGCCCAGTAGGAGCCCATGGCGATACCGGCGGTGAGGAAGCTCCAGGCGGCGAGCGTCCACGGCCGCACCCACCGCGCCCAAGCCGCATCGATCCGCCCCTCGATCAGTGCGGCAATGGCGAAGGAGAAACAGACGGAGAAACCGACATAGCCGAGATAGAGCAGCGGCGGATGGATCGCGAGGCCGACATCCTGCAGCACCGGATTGAGGTCGCGCCCCTCGGCCGGTGCCGGCGCAAGGCGGATGAACGGATTGGAGGTCAGGAGGATGAACAGTGCGAAGGCCGTCGAGATGAGGCCCTGGATGGCCAGAACATTGGCGCGCAGCCGCTCAGGCAGGTTCGCGCCGAAGGTCGAGACCAGCGCGCTGAAGAAGACGAGGATGAGGAGCCAGAGCATCATCGAGCCCTCGTGGTTCCCCCAGACGCCGGAGATCTTGTAGATCATCGGCTTCAGCGAATGCGAATTCTCCCAGACATTTGCGACCGAGAAATCGGAAACGACATAGGCGAAGGTCAGGACCGAGAAGGAGAAGAGCACCAGCAGAAAACCGGCAAGGGCCGCGGTGGGGGCCACGGCCATCAGCGAGCGGTCGTTGCGGGTCGTTCCCACCAGCGGCAGCACGGCCTGGATGATGACCGTCGCGAGCGCCAGAACCAGGGCATAGTGTCCAAGCTCGATGATCATTTGATCGTTTCCTTGCCGGAGAGTTCCACACCCTGCGCCTTCAGGCGGTCCGCCACATCCTTGGGCATATAGGTCTCGTCGTGCTTGGCAAGCACCGTGTCGGCGACGAAAAGACCATCCATGCCAAAGGCGCCCTCCGCGACCACGCCCTGCCCCTCGCGGAACAGGTCGGGCAGGATGCCGGTATAGGTCACCGGCACCGTCGAGAGCGTATCGGTCACGGTGAAGGTCACCGTCGAGCCCTCGCCGCGCTTGACCGTGCCGGCCTCGACGAGGCCGCCGAGACGGATGCGGGTGCCCGGCGCGAGGTTGGCCTTGGCGAGATCGCCCGGCACATAGAAATAGGCGATGGACTGGCTGAAGGCGAACATGACGAGCAGCACCGCCGCCACGAGAAAGGCGACGCCGCCGCCGATGACTGCCAGACGTTTCTGCTTGCGCGTCATTGTGTGTTGCCCTCAACCGAGATCGATAGGTCCCGCGCAAGCGCCAGAAGCTGTTTGCCATTCTCGCTGTCCGCCGGGAAGGTTTTCAGCGCCGTCTGTAACGCCGCCTGCGCCTTCGGCCTTTGATCCAGCACAACATAGGAACGGATGATGCGCATCCATCCTTCGAAATTATCCGGATTTTCCTGCAGTTTCGCCGCAAGAGTCTCCACCATGCCGGCAATCATCTGCTGGCGGTCGCCCGTCGACATATCTTCGGCGGCCGCTACGTCGTCCGCCGTCGGGTTGCCGAGCGGTCCCGCCGCACCACCGGCACCGTCACCGAGGGCTGCAATGTGTCTATTGACCAGTGGCAGCCACGGCGCATCGGCCGGCGTGTCCTTCGCCAGCGCTTCGAAGGCTGCCCGCGCCTCCGGCTTCTTGCCTTCCTGCTCCAGAGCGAGTGCGAGATAGTAGCGGGTGCGCGGATTGTCCGGCTTGAGCTTCAGCGAGGCTTGGAGCTGCTTGCGCGCATCCGCCGTCACGACACCATCGGCAAGCGCAATCAGCGCCTCCGCATAACCATCCAGACGTTCGGGGCTCTCCCCAAGCAGGCGGATCGCCTGCGCATAGGCATTGGCCGAATCTTCCATCCGGCTGCTGCGGTAATAGATCGGCGCCAGAAGATCCCAGCCCGCACCGTCGTCGGGATTGCGCGCAAGATGGTTTTCCGCCCGCGCGATCAGCACATTGATGTCATTGCCGGGATTGGCGAGGCGTTCCGCGAGCGGCTGGGCCGGAAGATCCGGCCGGCCGGTCGCCAAGTAAAGACAGAGACCGATAGCGGGAAGCACCACGATGACAAAGGCCTGCGCCAGACGGTTGCGCCCGCTGGTGCGCGCCTTTTCCTTCGCTTCGGCCTTGCTCGCGGCAATCAGCCGGCGTGCGACTTCCGCGCGGGCAAGCTCGGCTTCGGTAGCACCGATCAGGCCTGTCGCCTCGTCGCGTTTCAGCTCTTCGAGCTGGTCGCGATAGACCTCGACATCATGGCCGGCATCGTCAGCGGACGCCGAAGGGCGCCGCAGCAGCGGGAGGAGGAGGACAGCGGCCACGGCTGCCGTCAGGATGGCGACGAGAATCCAGAAAAGCATGACTGTTCAATTACTGGAACGCCGCGGCGTTTCCAATTCCCTTGGGAACAATGACGCAAAATTGAGGCGTTTGGCCGCAAGGTCAAACAGCCGGGGCGAAAAATGGCCGTTCCGTCAGGAAAGCGGCTCCCAGGCCCCGTCCGCATTCCGGCAGGCCGCACCGCGCGTCGCGGTGTCGCGACCATTGACGGTCAGCGTGTGGCTGTATTGCCGGCAATTCTGCGAACCGACCTGATAAGGCGCCGCCGCCACGACCGATCCGGTCACGCCCTGCCCCTGCCAGACGACCGGTTGGCCGCCGGGGGCCGCTTCCAGCGCACGATACTCGGCTTCGAGCGCGCGCTGCATATCGGCCTTGGAAAGCTGTGTCGCGGTGTTGCGGCTGGCGAGCCCGCCCTGAAGCGCGGAGATATAGACGCCGGGGCCTGCCGCAACCGTCGTGGCGCCGGCCGACGCCTTGCCGCCTGACGTCGTCGTGCATCCCGAGGCCGTCACTGCTGCCAGAAGAAGGGGGAAAAAGGCGCCGCGCAAACCCGTCTTCATCCGCTCGACCGTCTCTCTTCCTGCAAGGCCGGCTGACAGCCGGCAATTCGTCCACCCCGCGATCCCTATCATCGCGAATACGTCTCTTGTTGCATTGTCCGCCGCCTCAGGCAACATCCTTTGTGACGGCGGGCAGAACGAGCTGGGCCAGAAGCCCGCCGCCGGCACCGCGCGAAAGCCCGAACGTGCCCTGATATTCCGACGCGATCTCGCTGACGATCGAGAGGCCGAGCCCCGTGCCCGGCTTGCTCTCGTCGAGCCGCTTGCCGCGCTTCATCGCCTCGCGGATCTGGTCCGGCTCAAGCCCCGGTCCGTCGTCCTCCACCTCGATGACGACCCAGTTCTTGCGCCCCTCATCATTGCCGCGCATCTCGGCCGGCGCCACGAAGACGCGCAGCGTCACCACCGTGCGGGCATAGCGCGCCGCGTTTTCCAGGAGGTTGCCGACGGTTTCCTCGACGTCCTGCTGCTCCATGGCAAGTACCAGACCCGGCGGATCGACGGTCAGCGGAAACTGCGTCTCGGCATTCAGCCTGCGCATCACGCGCACCAGCCGTTCCAGAACCGGCTGCGCCTCCGTGCGCGCCAGCACGGATTCGCGCTGGGCGGCGATGCGCGCGCGGTTGAGATAGGATTGCACCTGGCTCTGCATCGCCTCGGCCTGCGTCTTCACGAGATCGCCCTGAGGCGCCGAAATCAGCCGCGATTCGTTGAGCAGCACGGCAATCGGCGTCTTCAGCGAATGGGCAAGATTGCCCACCTGCATGCGCGCCCGCTCCACGATGCGCCGGTTGCTATCGATCAGCGCATTCACTTCGCTCGCCAAGGGCAGGATTTCCCTGGGGAAATCGCCGTCGAGCTGCTCGCTCTCGCCTGCCCGGATCTTTTCCAGCGCCTTGCGCGCCCGGTCGAGCGGCCGAAGACCGATGAGGATCGCCGCCGCATTGAGCATCAGGCTCCCGACGCCAAAACCGGCGAGCGCGAGATAGAGGCTGCCCGAGAAATCGTCGATGTCCTGCTCCAGCACATCGCGGTTGCCGACCACGCGGAAGCGCGCCGTGCGCCCCTCGTCGTCCAGCACCACTTCCGTCTCGCCCACCTCCACATCGTTCCCGAAGGAATCGATGGTCGTGTAGAAGCGCTCGTAGCGCGTGTCGAAGGGAATGCTGTCCGTATCGGGGATCGGAATGCTGCCGGTGCCGAGCGATGCCGAAGTCAGCGTCTCCGTGGCCAGAGCCCCGCCGATCGGTTCGACGATCCAGTACCAGCCCGATTTCGGCTGGAAGAATCGGAGGTCGCCGAGCTGCGGCGTGCCGGCAAGCCGCGTCGCCTCGTCCGTCGAGACGGAATTGATGACGTTGTAGAGCTGCGCGCGCAGAAGATCGCGAAAACTCTTCTCCGCGCTCTGGCGATAGAGCGTCGAGATGACGACGGCAATCGCGATGAGCGCCAGCGCCGCCCACAACGAGGCGAGGAAGAGAACGCGGAAGGTGAGCGAGCGGGAGCGTCTGGCGTTATTTGCCATTGGCCGGCGCTTGCATCCGGTAACCGAGGCCGCGCACGGTCTCGATCAGGTCGACGCCGATCTTCTTGCGCAGGCGCCCGACGAAAACCTCGATCGTGTTGGAATCACGGTCGAAATCCTGGTCGTACATGTGCTCGACCAGCTCGGTGCGCGAGACGACCTCTCCCATGTGATGCATGAGATAGGAGAGCAGGCGATATTCATGCGAGGTGAGCTTCAGCGCCTCGCCATTGACCGTCGCCTTGGAACCCTTGGTGTCGAGCCGGACAGGGCCGCAGACGATATCGGCGCTGGCATGGCCCGCCGCGCGGCGGATCAGCGCGCGGATACGCGCGAGCACTTCCTCGACATGGAAGGGCTTTGCCACATAATCATCGGCGCCGGCATCGATGCCGGCCACCTTGTCGCTCCACCGATCACGGGCGGTGAGCAACAGGACGGGCATGCCCTTGCCGTCGGCACGCCATTTTTCCAGAACGGTGATGCCGTCCATTTCCGGCAGGCCGATATCGAGGATGATGGCGTCGTAGGGCTCGGTATCGCCGAGATAATGCCCCTCCTCGCCGTCGAAGGCCTGATCCACCACATAGCCGGCGTCCTTCAGGGCTTCGCTGAGCTGCCGGCTCAGGTTGACGTCGTCCTCGACCACCAGGATGCGCATTCGGCCTCTTTCTTCGTTCTGCTTTTCCATCGCCGGGCCGAATGCCCGGCGGCCTTACATGGGTACGCGCACCGTCACCTTGCGCGGCCGGGCATTGCCCTTGCCGGGCACCAGCACGGTTACGACGCAGGTATCGCCCTTCGGCTGTGCCGAGAGAAGCTCGCCGCCCGTCTCGGACACCACCTGCGCCGCCGCGGCGCTGCAGTCGCCGGCAACCTGCACGACATCACTCCCGGTGCCCGTCAGAACGGGACCCGGCAGGGTCAGGCTGGCCGCAAGGGCGGTGATGAGAAGTGGCGAGGCCATGAACATACTTTCAGGTGCGGATCACTATGATGCAAGCAATAACCGATCCTCGCTGAATGGCAAATGAATGGGGCGCGGAACTTTGGGGAGCGTTCAGCGCACCGGACGACGCGCCGAAATGCGTCCGTAAATGGCAATAAGCCCGCCGATCGTGCCGGCCGCCGACACCAGAAGATCCGCCAGTTCCCCCTCGTCTCCCGCCTTTATTTCGACGCCAGCGGCATTGGCAAGCGAAGCGGTAATCGCGATCAGCGCGCCCCAGACGGTGCGCGACATGTACCAGGGTTTCGTCTCGTCGGTCATCGCAGTTCCTTTCGTTCAGACAGTGAGATTGGCTTCCGTCGGCACGCCGAGCGGGATCGCCCGGCCAAGCTGGCGCACCCGAATGCGAATCACCGTTTGCGCCGCGCCGAAATCGGCAAGCTCACTTGCGGTCGCATAGGTAAAATCCGGACTAGTGGTCTCGACGCGCCGGACCACCGCGGCGCCTGAGAGAATTTCCAGCCGATACGCCTCGGAGGGCTCATCGAGCGGGATATCGGCAGAAAGCCAGGTGTCGGCATCGACGCGCCCGCGCCGCACCCAGGAGAATTGCACCACGCCATCCGCCCCGCGCCGGCCGCGAAGATGCACCGGCGCGAGCGGCGTCAACGCCCGCTCCCCGCCGGCAAAGACGAAAGGACCGGCCTGCCCGCCGGCCGCCCCCACCGCCTCGACCAACCAGTTGGAAACACGCCCCACCTCCGCGACATCGAGCCCCAGTGGCAGCACAGCCTCGTCGAGCACCACCGCCAGCGCCCCGGAAAGATGCCCAGCCGCCATCGCATCCTCGGTGCCGAACAGGCCGCGCAGCAGCGTGGTGAGCCGCCAGCGGCCCGGCGCGATTTCGCTCGCGCCGGCAAAGCCGATAATCTCCCAGCCGCCATTCTGCGCCTGCACCGCCAGCCGGTTCGCGCCGTTCAGCATCGTCAGCGGATCGACGGCAGAAAGCCCGCCGGAGGCCAGATCGAGCACGATCTCCCGCTCGGGATCGAACCGCCCGAGCACGCCGGCCGGAAGTGCTGTCGCAAGCCACCCCATACGCGCCGGCCGCTCCAGCCGCGCCCGCGGGCGAAAGCCTTCACTGCCATCCGAACTCGATACGACCATCGCTCGCCACGGCTTTGCATAGGCCGCGACACGCGCGAAATCCTCCGCCGCGCCGGTCTCGAAGATCGGCAGGTCGAGAAACACCACCTCAGGTGCAAAGGCATCCGCCGGCCCCGCCCCGCCCGTCGGTGAGCGACCGCCTTCAGCCGGCGCGAAGGCCGGGCTGTCGCCCGCCGCAATCCCCCGCGCCTCCACCTCGCGCACCAGGCCGTCCGTCACGCCGGTCACGAGGAACCGCCCCTCCGGCCCGTCGGCCAAGCGCACAACATCGCCCGGCGTCACGCCAAGCGCCGTCGGCGGCAGACGGAAGGTGACGCGGCGCTGCCCCGCCCGCTGGTCGCGCAGGGCCGCCTCGACGGCCGACGCCGCCGCACCATCATGCAGCACCGCCGGCAGGGCCAGCCGCAACACCCTGTCGCTACCATCCGCCATGCGCCGCGAGCGCGCCGTCGCACGCCCATAGGCCGCCGCCGCATCGAAATGATCGAGGATCGCCTCGCCGGAGAAATCGCCGGCATGGCCCCGGCTTTCCTCGAAAGCCGCCTCGTCAGGCCGCTCGGCCAGAACGTCGATCTCGACCGGCGGCAGCGCCGACTTCTGCCGCGAGCGGAGGATGAGCTTGCCGTCCGCCTCCAGCGCATCGACCTGAAACGCCTCCATCAGCGGCTCCAGCAACGCCCGCGCCGAAGACTGTTCGGCCTGCACGAAACCCGGCAGATCGCCCGCGACACCCGAGATATCGAAATTCGAAAACCCATGATCGGACAGCACAGCCGCAATCACATCGGCCAGCGTGCCCGCGCCCAACCGGCCGTTCAGCCAGTGCCCCCGCTGCCAGTTGCCGCCGTCGGACCACAGCGTGGTCTGTTCGGGAAAGGCCGGATGGGGTCGCGCATCCCAGGTCCACAGGAAGACGTGGCCGGGATCGACCATGCCCGCCTCCGGCCCGCTGCCCTGCCACCAGCCATGATGCGCATCGAGAAACCGCCGTTGCACCGCATCGCTGCGCGCCCCGCCGGAAAAATACGGCAAGGCGTTCTCCACGCTCTTCGGATCGACGAAGACATTCGGCTGGTTCGGCCCCTTGTCGACCGCAGGACACCCCAGTTCGGTGAACCAGATCGGCTTCGACCGGGGCACCCACGCCGTATGCCCCGCGATTTCCACGCCGTCAGGCCCGCGTTCCCGATGAACATTCGTCCACCAGCTCTCGATGTCCTTGTAGCGGAACACCCAGGGCTTGCCCGCCGCCCCGTCGGTGATCGGCGAACGCACCCGCCCCCGCCGCGCCGTATCGCCGGCATAATACCAGTCGAACCCCTCGCCCGCCGCGATCTGCCCCCGCAGCGCAGCGATGTCCTCGCCATGGCGAAACCCGTCCGGATTGCCGGAGAGCACATCGCCATCCTGCCAGTCGGAAAGCGGCATGTAATTGTCGATGCCGACGGCATCGATGGCCGCCGAGGCCCAAAGCGGGTCGAGGTGGTAGCGCACCTCGCCGCTTCCACCCGGCTGGAACCCGAAATACTCGCTCCAATCCGCCGCATAGGTGATTTTCGTCGCCGGCCGCAGCACCGCGCGCACATCCGCCGCGAGATCGCACAGTGCCGAAACGAAGGGAAACGCACCCGTCCCGTCCCGCAACCAGGTCAACCCACGCATCTCCGAGCCGATCAGGAACCCGTCCACGCCGCCCGCCGCTTCCGCCAGATGCGCATAGTGCAGGATCAGCCGGCGAAACCCCTCATCGCCCGCCGGACCCGTAACGGCCTCGCCCGAAACCGAAAAATCCCCCGCCGCCGCGCTTCCGACAAAGGCCGCGACCTGACTGGCCGCCGCCGCGGTGCCATCGGCCGATTGCGGATAACAGGTGATGCGCCCCCGCCAGGGATAGGGCGCCTGCGCCGCGCCGCCATAGGGGTCCGGCAGGCTGTTGCCCGCGGGCACATCCATCAGCACGAAGGGATAGAGATAGACCTCGATCCCCCGCGCCTTGAGGTCCTTGATGGCCGCCATCACACTGGCATCGGAGGGCGTTCCGCCATAGGCCGGCCCGCCGCCGCTCTGGCTCACCACCCGCGCCGCGCCGCGTCCGATACCGCAAACCTTCCACGGCCGGCTTTCATCGGTGCGCACTGATACCTCGACGCCCGGCGCGATGCGGCAATGCCCCGCCCGCAGATCCGTGCCGAACCACGCGACGACCAGCCCCACCCGTTCCAGGTTCGGGCAAAGCGCCAAAAGCTCGTCGATCGACGCCTCCCAGTCGGTGGCCGCGACGAGCGTGTTGCGGTTGATGTTGCGCCCCTTGCCCTTGCCGAGTTTCTCCGTCACCAGCCACGGATCGTAGCCGTGCTCGCTCGAGCCCGGAATGATCGTCACCGCCCGCACCTTCTCCTCCAGCGACCCGACCGGCTTCAGCACCTCGAATTGCAGCACGGGAATGCGGTTGCCGAACGTATCGAGCGGCAACCGCTCGAAGACGACATAGGCGAGCCCGCGATAGGCCGGCGTGTTGCCCGCCCCCTGCTTCGCCTCGATCAGTGGATCGGGCGCCTGTGTCGCCGTCCCGCGATGCAGCCGCATCGCCACCCCGGTCAGGTCAAGCTCGCGCCCATCCGCCCACACACGCCGGATGCCGGCGATCGGCCCCTCGCAGACCCCCACCGCGAAATTCGCAAAGTAGCGAAATGTCTCGACACGCGGCCCGCTCGCCTTGCCGCCCGCACGTTCGACGGACACCTCCTCCTCGAACCGCGTCGCCCAGATCAGTGTGCCGCCAAGCCGCGCGGTGCCATAGACGCGGCTCATCGCCGTGCCCTCGTCCGCGCCCGGAATACGCCCGTCGCCGAGCCGTGCACCGGAAATCTTGCTGGCACCGTTCAGCAGCGAGCGATCGACCACCGAACCGGCAAGCGCGCCCGCCGCACGCCCGAGGATCGCGCCGAACGGCCCGAACACGCTGCCGAGGGCCGCGCCGGCCGCCTGGAAAAGAAGTGTCGCCATGGATCAGATCCTCTCCGGGAAACGAAAAACGCCGGCAATACGCTGGCGCCAGCAGGGCACGAGCGGCGATTCGATTACGGCCGCCTGCTCATAGGCATGGATAAACCGTCCCTCCGGCGCCGCGATGCCGGCATGTTTCGCCGCCACCCCGGTCCGCCAGCGAAAGATGAGGAGGTCCCCCGGCCGAAGCGCTGCGACCGGCAAAGCCGGCCCGCAATGCCGCGCGGCCGCCAGAAGCAACCGCTCCTCACCCGCCCGCTCCGCCCAATCGGGCGCATAGGGTGCCGGCACCTCGGGCTCCGCACCATAAAGCTCGCGCCAGACGCCGCGGATCAGCCCCAGACAATCGCATCCGACGCCCTTCAGCGCGCCCTGATGCCGATACGGTGTGCCGATGAACCCGCGCGCGACGGCAACGACCCGCGCGCCAATCGGCCCCTCATCCGGCCTGCCGGCCGCCTTCTCCCCGCAAGCGGAGAGAAGGGAAGATGCGGCCGGCCCTTGCCCCATTACACCGTTCGAATAGGAAGAAGCCTCGCCACATGTCCCTTCTCCCCGTTCACGGGGAGAAGGTGGCCGGCAGGCCGGATGAGGGGCATCCGCCAGACGCTCAGTCATAGAGCGGCCTCCCGTCATGCACGGTGTCGCCATCGGCATAGCCATAGGTGAAATCGCTGCCCGGCATGTGTGGAAACCCGCGAAAATTCAGCTGGTTGGCAAACTTCGCCTTGCAGGTCGAAAACCGCTTGTCGCAGCCCGCCGTCACCTGCAACGCGTCACCCACGGCAAGCCCGGCCGGCACCGGCAGCCAGAGCAGCAGCGCATCCGCACCATCAACCTTGCGATGATCTTCGATATCGGCCGAGAGCCCCGCCGCCACCCCGCTTGCCACTGTCAGCACACCGTAACGGAAAAACCGCTCGGCAAATCCCGAGAGGCCACCGACCTTCAGCCGCATCTCGTCGAGCACCGCCAGCACCGTCGCCGTGGCCCGATAGGCCGGCGCGGTGGCATCGACGCCACAACGCGCGTCCCCGAACACAGCATCGCAACGGTGCCCGTAGATGCGCCCGCGCACCTGATCGAGCCCATGCGTCAGCCGCCGCAGTTCGGCGCGAAACAGCCCGCCCTCACGCCGGACCTCGCCGAGCTCCGCCGTGCGCAACAACAGCCGTTCGGAAGGGTCCTGCCAATTGACCGTGAAAACCTCGACCTTTGCCCCGTCATACCGCCCGGCCGCAAGGTCGGCCTCACCGATCGCGTCGGCGGAAAAGCCGCCCGAGACCTCGCCGCTCTCGGCGGCAAGGCCGTTGCCGTCCTCCGCCTCGCTCGCCTCGAAACCGCTCGCCGCCACATAGTCCGTGCCACCGAAGGAGAGACTGCGGTCATGATCGGTAAAGCCCAGCACGACCCCGTCGCGCCGTGTCACGCGCCAGGCATGGCAGAGCGTCGTCGCCCCGCCGTCGAGATGGGCCTGAAGTCCCGCCGGGATCGTCCTCATGGCTTGATCTCCACCAGGGGAATGGAGGGGATGCGCCCGGCGTTGAACTGCGCCAGGTCGATATCGATGCGGTCGGTATCGAACCGCACCGGCACGTCGAATTCGAACCCTGCGCGAATGGTGCCGGAGGCCGGGATCTTGCCCGGCTTGAAGGTCACGATGCCTGTCGCCGCATCCACCGTATAGTCGGCCGCCGGCACCGCACTCCCCGCAACCGAAACAATCACCGACCCGGCCACCGGCTTTTCGATCGCGCGCACCGTCGCGCCGCCCGCATCCGCATAGCGCTTCACCAGCTGGAACGCCGCCGTCACGCCATCGCCCGTGCCGATCTGCTGATCGCCCGCCGCCGGCAAGGCACCCGGCACACCGGAGCGGTGATCGACGGGATCGCGAAAGCGGAACCCGTAAAACTGCCCCGCCCGCGCCTCGAAGAAGGCCAGCACCGCATAGAGATCGTCGATCGAGCGCACGCCCGATCCGGCATCGTAGCGGCGCCGTGCATCCTGCCAGCGCCGGTTGCGGTTTTCCCGCCCGTTGGACAGGCTGACGATATCCGTGCGCCGCACCGGTCCGCCGCTGGTGCCGAGCGCCACGCGCAGCGGAAACCGCACCTCGTGAAATCCTGCCATCTCAGTCTCCGATGTAAAAACGGGGCGTCACAGGCTGCGCTGTCCACGCCCCACGGCGCGCGTCAGCATGGCCGCGATCTGCCCCTCGGATTTGCGAAAACTCGTCGCGTCCTGCGCCGTCACGTTGAAGACGATGCGTGCACCTGCACTGCCGCCGCCCTCGCTCGCCACGCCGAGCGCTCCGTCCGGCCCGCGTTTCAGCGGCAGGATCGCCTCCGCCCCCGCCTCGCCCATCAGGCCAAGCCCGCCGCCACTGCCGCCGCCGAAATAGGTCGGCGCCGCCACGACACCGCCCTTGGCAAAGGGCGTCACCCCGCCGAGCAGCGAGGAAACACCGGAAGACAGCATGCCCTCCAGAGGCTTCAGCCCGACGGAGAGCGCGATATCGCTCATCCGCCGCGCAAGCCCGGTCAGCACACCCTCCAGCCCTTTGCCATCGACGACCGCGCCCCTCAGCGCACCCGTCAGCGCCGAGCCGAAGGAGCGCGAACGCGCCTCCAAGTCGTCGAAGATGGTGGAAAGCTGCTCGGCGGTCTGCTTGGTGCCATCGAGCGACCTATTGTCCGTCTCAGCCATGGTTCACTCCTTCTCGTCGGGAAAGGCCAGCATCAGGGCCGTCAGGTCAGCCCGCTGGGTCGCGATCGGTGTCGGGCGCAGCAGGCCGAGCGCATAGGCCAGCTCGCGCGGCGTCATCGCCCAGAAATCGCGCGTAGAAAGCCGCATCCGGCAGAGCCCGGCATGAAGCACCGCCTCCCAGGGGAAGGCGGCGGCTTCCGCACTCAAGCCGAATGCGGCACCGGAGGGTTTGCCGCCTCTCCCTCCGACTCGAAGGTCGCCTGCAAGAGTTGAGCGGTGATGCGCGCAAAGCCGGCAAGCCCATCGGCCACCGCCATGCCCGCCACGTCCTCGTCGCTGAACAGGTTGCCCGCGCCGCGCAGCCCCGCGCCGATGATGCGGATGAGGTCTTCCGCCTTCAGCCGGCCCGAGGAGAAGCGCTCTGCGAGCCCCGCCATGCTGTCGACGGCAAAAGCCGTCTCCAGTTCGGCAAGCGCCCCCAGCGTCAGGCACAGCACGCGCCGCTCGCCGTCGAGAAAAGCCTCGATCTCGCCGCGCCGCCGGTTTGCCCGCGCGCCCATCACAGTGCCCCGAAGGTCAGGGCACCCGCCGATTCCAGCGCGATCTCGAACAGGACCTCCCCGTCATGCGCGCCGGAATATTCCAGCGCCGCCACCTGGAAAGGCCCGGCAATCGTCCCGAAATCCGGAATGACGATCTGCCAGTCGGCAATCGTGCCGGCAAAGAACACCGAGCGCACCAGCGCGTCCGATGCCTGATCCTTGAAGATACCGCTGCCGCTGACAGCCGCGCGCTGCACGCCCGCGCCGCCGAGCAGTTCGCGCCAACGCCCCGCCGAATCCGCGTCCGTCACGTCGACGATCTGCGCATTGAACGACAGCCGCTTCGAGCGCAGCCCTGCGACGGTCGCAAAGCCCGCCCCGTTCTCGATCTTGAGCAGCAGATCGCGCCCCTTCTGTGCCACCATGGCCAGGTCCTTTCCTCTGGAGTGTTCAGGTTTCCGGTTCCGTCACCGCGCGAAACTGCATTTTGGCGCGGTGGAAACGGTCGTCGCGCTCGACGCGCGTCTCGCGATGGAAGAGAAAAACGAGGCGGTGTCCGCCAAGCGTGAGCGCCGCATCGTGCAGCGCCATGCGCACCGCAGCGGCGATTGTCTGCGCCTGCCGGTGCCCGGCCGCATCGGACCAGATATCCAGCGTCACATCGTGCTCCTCGCCCGGCTCCGTCGCCGTCGAATGGTCGCTGCTGTCGATGCCGGCAATCACGACGAGGGGTGCCGTCGGTGCGGAAGGACGCCGGTCGGTGACCGCATTGCCGCCGATCAGCGCCGTCAGCGCCACGTCACCTGAAAGCCGTACGAAGATCGCCTTCTGCAGAGCGGATGCCGCGCTCATGGCTTGATCTCCTCACAGTCGCAGAGCGTGTAGCGCGCGGTCTCGTCCGGATCGCGAAAGCTATGAATGGAGAAGAGGCGCGCGCCCTTGCGAAGCCGCATGCCGCCGGCGAGATCGCTTCGCTGCCTAAGCCAGATGCGGTGCGTCACCGTCACCGGCAACACACCGGCGGCCTCCTCCGCACGGGCCGAGACCGGCTCGATGCGCGCCCAGAGCGTCGCCAGCGCCGAAAAACTCTGCGTGACGCCGCCCTGCCCGTCCGGCGTTTCCACCGGCCGCTCCAGCACGAGCCGGGCCGAAAGCGCGCCGGGATCGATCGTTCCCCTGCGCGCCATCACAGCCTCCGCCGGCAATGCGGCGCGATCAGCCGCTCATATCCCTGCGGCACCGCCCCCGGCTGGTCGTCGAGCGAGAGCACGCCGCGCAGTTCGAACATGGCGGCGACATGCAGCGTGAGCGCCCGTTTCAGCGTATCCGGCACATCCGCGCCGCTCTCGCCGAAACCGGCGGTGAAATCGATCTCGATGCCGTTCAGCGCCCGCTCCGTCGCCCGCCGCTCCGGCAGAACCAGTCGCGCCGGCCGCGCCGCGCCATCCAGCACATAACCTGATGTATCGAGTTCGACCGGTGCACCGGAGGTATCGTAAACCGTCACGATCTCAACGGTTTGCACCGGCCCTCTGGCAATCTGAATCACCCGTCCCTCCGGCCAGTCGTCGAGATAGAGGCGCAGTTGCCGGGAAATCAGGCAGAGCCCCGTCTGGCTTTCGAGATGAAGGCGCGCCGTGCGGATCAGCGCCGTCAGCAGCGTGTCCTCCTCGGTCGTCTCCAGGCGCAGATGCGCCTTCACCTCCGCAAGCGTGACCGGCTCGACGGCGGGCGGCAAAAGTTCGGTTATGGTCATGGGATCCTGTCCGATGGGAGGAGGATGCGGGCGCGGCCGGGAGGAAAACCGCGCCCGCTGCACTGGCGTCAGGGAAGGCCGCCGGTGCGGGAGAAATTGGAAGGTGCTTCTGAAAGACCCCCTCTGCCTGCCGGCATCTCCCCCACAAGGGGGGAAAAAGAGGGAGGCTTGCTCCTCACTCAAAAAGGGAGAACGAAGGGATCGGCGAGGTAAGTCCCTCCCCCTTGTGGGGAGGGATTTAGGGAGGGGTCTTCCGCCCTCAGCTCACCGAGAACTTCACCAGCTTGATCGCCTCGAAGTTCTGCACCCCGCCACCGACACGCTTGGTCGTGTAGAACAGCACATAGGGCTTGGCGGAATAGGGGTCGCGCAGCACACGCACGCCCGTGCGGTCGACGACGAGATAGCCGGCACGGAAATCGCCGAAGGCGAGAGAGAAGCTGTCGGCTGCAATATCCGGCATGTCCTCGGCTTCCGCGATGCCGAAGCCCAGCAGCGAAGCGGCCTGGCCGGCCGTTGCCGGCGGGCGCCAGAGATAGTTGCCGTCAGCATCCTTGAACTTGCGGATCTGCGCCTGCGTCTTGCGGTTCATGACGAAATTGGCGTTCTGCCGATAGCCGGCCTTCAGCGCATAGATCGTATCGAGCAGCGTGTCGGAGGGGTTGCTGGCCTTGAAGGCACCCGCCGCACCGGAGGCGATGTAGCCGATATTGCCCCAGGCCCAGCCGGCATCGGCGACATTGGTGTAGGAGAGAAAACCCTTCGGCTTGTTGGTGCCGTCGCCGGAGATGAAGGCCGTGCCTTCCTGCTCGGCGAAGACGATATCGACCTCCGAGGCGATCCAGCTTTCGACATCGACGGCCGCGTCATCAAGCAGTGCGGGCGTCGCCGCCGGCATGGCGTAGAGTTCCATGGTCGGGAAGGAGAGTTCGGCGAGCTGCGCATTGCTGGTCTGCGGCCGCGATGCCGTCTCCGCCACCCAGCCGGCGGCCATGCCGGAGGTCGCGAAGGGCTTCTTCAGCACGGTGCCCGAGACCTGCCGCACCGTCGCAAGCGCGCGGATCGGCGAGACCGTGGACAGCCGGCGACCGATATCGGTATCCGTCTCCGGCGGCACGACATAGCCGCCATCGGCCGCCGAGCCGACGGACATCGCCTTCTCCTCCAGCGCCCGCAGCGCGCTTTCGTCGCCGCGGCGCATATAGGCGGAGAAGGCCGCCTTGTGCTCGGCCGCTTCCAGGCTCACGGCCCCGCTGCCGCCGAGCGCCGGGCGCGCCTTCTTCAGCGCCAGCTGGTCGAGCACGCGCTTGTGGTCGTCCATGGCGCGGTTGATGCGGTCGACCTTTTCGCGCGTCACCACGTCGGCGGTCAGTTTCTGCTCGATTTCGCCGAGCCTGATGTCGTTGGTCTCCTTGAAGGCCTCGAAGGCCTGCATGAAGTCGTCGAAGGCGGCGGTCATCGTTTCCGGCACGGCCTTGATTTCCGGCGCGGTTTTGCTGGTATCCGTCATGCGTGTCGTCTCCGTTAGCGTTTCATCATCATCCGGGCCGCCCGGCGCATGGTGCGCACGAGCTCCGTTTCCTTGTCGCGGAACCACCGCGCATTCTTCACGTTCGACACCCGCGCCGAAGGGAGCATCGGAAAGGTGACGATCGAGATTTCCCAGAGGTCGGCCTCCAGGATGCGGCGCACGCCGCTCGTCCGGTCGGTCTTCGAGCGCACCGTCTGGAAGCCGATGGAGAGCCCGTCGAGCGCGCCCGATTTCATGAGGTTCAGCACCTCGCGCGCCCGCGCCACGCCGGGCGAAAGCACGCCCTCGACATAGAGCCCGCGCGCATCCTCGCGGATGGTGCGCCAGCGCCCGATGGGTTCGGCCGGATCGTGCTGGAAGAGCATGCGCACGCCCGACGGCCCGCGCTTGTCCAGCGAGCGCCCGAAGGCGCCGGGCGCGATCGCGTCCTTGCCGAGATCCACCTCGCCGAAGAGGCTCGCATAACCGGAAAACACCCCGTCGCCGGTCACACCCGCAAGCGTCAGATCGGCATACTTTTTCGTCCGCCAGACCGGCAGGTCGGTGGTTGTCATTGTTGTCTCCGTTTGAAAGGGGAATTGGGCGGCAGGACAGACGGCAGCGCGCTATTGCCTCATCCGCTCCGCCATGCGCGCCAGCACGCCGAGCCCCCACCAGGCCGAAAGGCTCGCCGCCGCCGAACCCGTCAGCAGCACTTCCGCCGGCCCGAGATAGCCGGCAATGCCGAGCCGGACCGCGATCCAAAGCCCCGCCGGCCCCCCGAAGACGAGACCGCAAGCAAGCCCGGTGAGGAACCGGCACCCCGCCTCGCGGCGGCTTTTCGGCAGGAGATAGATGAGCGACACGGCAGCACCCGCCGACGCGCCGACCAGCCGGGCCGTCCAAAGCCCGCCGTCGTTTCCGAAGTCAGCCATTGTTAAGCCTTTCAGTTTATTATGGAAATCGAGATCACAAGGCCATAGATGCCCTGACTCGCGCTGAGTCAGGCAGCGCCAATCTCTGAGTCTTTTGAATCCCTTGCGCCCGATGGCTCGCAAAGGGATTCAACGTCTTCCCAAAGCGATTCCGCCAGCGGCGAAGATGATTCAAACCGCATTGCCAAGCGTTTGTTTTACCTTGGCCTTTCAGCCAGCTATGCTCGCTGCGCGGTGCAACACGCCTTCACCCTTAAAAATTGCCGGTTGACGCATCCTCAGGTGCAAAAATAGTTTCCACAACCGTCATGACGACGGCCAGCGGTCCGTAGCCTTTACGGCTCGGACTGCGCCCAGGGAGGTGCGCCGCACCGGCCGGTCAGTACCCGACCGCCCGCCGCTTCTCTTCGTCACTGAGAAATGTCGCCGCGCCCACCCGCGCCCAGAGTTCCGAGCGCTCCGCTGCCAGCCCGCTCACCTGGTCGAGATCCGGCACCAGCCGCAGCGCGCCGTCGTCCTCACCAAACCACCCCGCAAAGGCCGCCGCCGTGCGGCTCACCAGCGGCAGCACGGTCAGCCGCCAGAAGGCGCGGTTGGCCTCCTGGTAATTGGCATAGGTCGCGTCGCCGGGAATGCCGATCAGCATGGGCGGCACGCCGAAGGCGAGCGCGATGTCGCGCGCCGCGCCGTTCTTCGCCTCGACGAAATCCATCTCGCGCGGCGAAAGCCCCATCGCCTTCCAGTCGAGCCCACCTTCCAGCAGCATCGGCCGCCCCGCCCGCGCCGGGCCGGAATAACCCTCTTCCAGCTCGCTTTTCAGCCGGTCGTACTGGTCGGGCGTCAGGTTGCCGCCCTCCTTCGGCTGGTAGACGAGCGCACCGGAGGGACGCGCCGAATTGTCGAGCAGCGCCTTGTTCCAGATCGCCGCCGCATTGGAGAGATCGAGCGCCATCGACGCCGCTTCCAGCGGCGCAAAGCCCAGCTGGTCGTCGAGCGGATGAAACAGCCTCAGATGCAGGATCGCCTGCCCCTCGCCCGCGACATGCCGGCGCACATGATTGCCCGTGCGATATTCATAGGCCTCCGGCCAGCCGTCCCGCCCCTCGATGATGCGCACCCGGTCGGGCCTTAGAAGGTGCAGTTCCCGCAGATCCTCCCCCACCCGCACGCCCTCGACGAAGGCATTGCCTGACAGCAGCAGATGCCCATAGAGCATCTCAAAGAAATCCGTGCCCGCCATGCGCCCGTTCGGCCGCCGCAGCAGCGCAAGCGCCGGCGCCTCCGGCCGCTCCGTCTCGCCGTCATAAGCCAACCAGGGCACGGAGGCGGCGGCCTCCGCAATCATACGCACCGCCCGGTGCGCCACCGGATTCTTCATGAACCCCTCGCGCGACAGCGAGGCATAGGAACGGCTCGACCAATGCGCCCGGCCCTCGGCCGTCAGCGCAAAAAAGCCCGACGCCTTGGTTTCCGCCGGCACCGGACGCCGCCGGGAGAGGAAGGATGGGAGTTTCATGATGTCCTCATTGCTTGAATGGGAAAGGCTTCACGCGCCAAAAACCTGCCGATATTGCCCCGGCTTCGCGGGCCACCCCCTCTGCCTGCCGGCATCTCCCCCACAAGGGGGGAGAAATCCAGCAGCTTGCTCATCGGGTGAAATCTCACGCCAAGGGTGCGGCGGGTTAAGCCCCTCCCCCTTGTGGGGAGGGGTTGGGGAGGGGACTTGCCGACCCACCCAGCGCTACAAAAAACGTCCGCCCGTATCCCGCCACGCGCTCGGCCCTGTCCAGCCCGTTGATGATGCGCCGCGCGCCCACCCAGTCCGCCCGGCCCGCCGAAAAATGGTTCGCCAGCCGCCGCCCCGTGAATGCCCCGCGCAGCATGCCGACGAAGAGGATTTCGACCGACACCGCCATCTCCATCGCCCGCTCCGGCCGCGCGACGAGGTCGATGCCCGTCAGCGCCGAAAGCCGCTCGTAATTGCGCCGGTGCGTGATCTGCACCAGCCCGCGCCCGAGCCAGCTGTGCCCCTCCGCATCACGCCGCCAATAGGGCTCCGAAACCTGCGGCAGTTTCCCCGCCGCAAAAGCCCGGTCGAGCCGGCCGATCGCCGCCTCGTCCGTTGCCGCAAAAGTCTCGCGCACCGGCTGCAAACGCCCGCCGGTCTCGTGATGCGCCGTCGCCAGCATATAGGCCAGGAAGCGCCGGTCCCTGGTCTCGCCGCCCGCCTCGAAGCGGTCAAGGAGCGCCGTCAGCCCGGCGACCTGCGTTCCCGCCAACCGCCCGCCGTAAAGCGCACCGCGCACGCCATCGAAAAACACCTTGCGATCGATCGTCATCGTCAAACTCCCCGCACCCTCGGTTCACCCTGCCGGTCGAGCACCAGCGCCGTCAGCGCCCAGACCAGCGCGTCGAGCCGGTCCGGCGAGCGGCCGGCGGAGAGCCCGTCCGGGCCGAAATCACACATCTGGTCCTCCAGCTCGGCAAAAGCGCCGGCATGCGCCACGCGCCCCTGCTCGTAGAGTGCGGCCACCGGCTCGGCGCGCAGAAATTTCCCGCGCGTCGCCCGCACGGTGGTCACCGGCAGGTCCGCCTCCACGCTCTTCAGCATGGCCGTCACCATGTCGCCGCCCTGGTTGATTTCCGCCACCACCCGGTCCGCATCGAACCGCCGGAAGGCGCGCACCACGGCCCCCGCCCAGCCCGCCGGGCTTGCGCCCGTCACCGAACAATCCGCCAGCACCACCGCGCGCCCGGTGCCATCCAGCCCCGCCACCACGATGCCGCAGACCGAAGCGGCAGACGCCGTCGCCGGTGGATCGACCGCCACGACGATGCGCGACAGCGGGCCGATATTGCGCAGCCGGATCGCCTCCAGCCGCGCCCGGCTCCACAGCGCATCCTCGCGGTCGGCGATCAGCTCGCCGTCCAGCTCCTGCCGGCCGAGCCGCGTGCCGCCATAGCGGTCGGCCATGGCGGCGATGAAGCCGGGCGAGAGGTTTTGTGCATTGTCGTCGGTTCGGATGCGCCGCACCGCCGTCGTCGGATCGGCCGCCAGCGCCCGAAGCAGCGGCACCGGCCGCGGCGTCGTCGTCACCAGCACGCGCGGCATCGTCCCGAGACGTAGGCCGAATTGCAGCATGTCCCAGGTCTCCTGCGCATGTTTCCATTTGCCGAGTTCGTCGCACCAGGCGAAGTGAAACTGTGGCCCGCGCAAGCTCTCCGGATCCTCGGAGGAGAAGATCTGCGCAATCGAGCCGTTCGGCCACACCAGCCGCCGGCGCGACGCCTCGAATTCCGGCCGCGCCCGCCCGGCGATCCGGCAGATGCCCGAGACCCCGTCGATCATCACCTCGCGCCCGTCGCCCAGCGTTTCCGCCACCAGCGCAATGCGCAGCTCCGGTGCGGACAGCGCCAGAGCATGCACCCATTCCGCCCCCGCCCGCGTCTTGCCCGAACCACGTCCGCCCATCAGCAGCCAGACCCGCCAGTCGCCGGGCGGCGGCATCTGCGCGAGCCGGCCGGTGAAGTGCCAGCGGGTGAGCTGCCGGCGGCTGTGAAGATGGGGCGGGGCGACCGGCAAATCGCCCGCCGCGCCTTGCCCCGGCTTCGCGAGGCCACCCCCTCTGCCTGCCGGCATCTCCCCCACAAGGGGGGAGAAAGATAGAGGCATGCTCTTCGTTCGATTTTCGAATGCCGAGGATACCGCAATGGAAGTCCCTCCCCCTTGTGGGGAGGGATTTAGGGAGGGGTCTTTCGCCATATGCGATGGCCCTGTCCCTGTAGTAGGGGGTTGGAGTGGGGTCGTCGAAGTATCTGAAGCCCTGTCCGCCTTGCCGCCATCGAGCTGCGCGGCCAACTCATCCGCGATCCGCAGCAATTCGTGCCTTCGCGCCTGCTCGATCATTCTCAATCCCGCGGCCGTGGTCTTCAATTCCACATCCAGTTTGTGTTCCGTCGCCGCGCAGGCCCGCCGCGCCCTACGGTCCGCTTTCCATTTGCGCGGCAGCATCCCCGCCAAACCCGGCTTCGCGCCGTCCGTCCTGCTTCGCCGCATCCAACCGTTCCTTCACGCGCCTCTCGACCAGCTCGTCGAATTCCGCCGCCAGCGCCGCCTCGTCCTCCGGTTCACCACGGGCGGCCTCCGCCTCCGAGCGTTCCGAGATCAGCGTGCGCTGCAGGCTGTCGATCTTTTCCAGCGTGCGCACGATCAGCGACACCGCCTCGATGGCCGCCTTGGCGTCGGTCTGCGCCAGCTTGCGCGATGCCTCGTCCTCCGCGCCGGCGGCATCCTGCTCGGCCATAACCTTCTGGCTCTGGAAGCGCTGGAACCGCTCGCGCAGCTCCTTCGTCATCTCCAGAAGCATCGCCTGCATGTCGAGGAAGGGATCGAGCGGCGCCTCGGCCTTGGTGTCCAGCACCGGCGCCGCCGAGCCCTCGAAATCCGCCCGCCGCCCGCCAAGCCCGTCGTAAACCGCCGGCTCCGGCGAGATGCCGAACAGCTGAAGATCGATCGCCGCGTCCATCGCAAACCCCAAACAAAAAGGCGCCCGGTTCCATGAACCCGGCGCCTGTCAATATATTCCCAAAAATCCGAACCCGGCAGAAACCACCGGTCCGAAAGGCCGCCGAGAAAATCAGGCGATCCCGCCACCCGCACCTTTCCGACTATGCCATAACCCTATCAAACGACCGTCACGCCGTCAAGGACTATTTTCCTATTTAGCCAAAACTTTTGCGAAACCCTGAAGAGTGCTACTCTTTGCCCATGACCTCGGACGATCTCATCGCGATCGCGCTCGGCATGCCGGAGGCGCGGGAGAGTGCCCATTTCGGGAAGCGTGACTTCCGGGTGGGAGAGAAGATCTTCATGTCCCTGCCGCAGGCCGGTCGAGCGGTGCTGAAGCTGACGCCCGGCCAGCAGGCGATGGTGGTGGAAACCGATCCGGGACTGTGTGCCCCCGTGGCGGGCGGCTGGGGCGCCAAGGGCTGGACGTCGCTCTATTTCGACAGCGCCGACGACGAGCGGGTGCGCGATCTCATCGGCACCGCCTGGCGCAATGTCGCGCCCAAGGCGCTGGTTGCGGCCACGATGAACTGAGCTACTTTTCCTCGCCCACTTCCAGAGGCCAGGTCACGAGATAATCCTCGTAATCCTCGACATCGATGCCCTCTTCGCTGATGGTGCGCCCGCGCGCCGAAATGCCGGCCTGATGCACGGTGTCGGGATCGCCCGAAACCAGCGGATGCCACCAGTAGAGGTCATGCCCGTCGCGGATGAGCCGGTAGCCGCAAGTCGGCGGCAGCCAGGAGATCTTCTCCACGCTCTCCACCGTCAGGCGGATGCAATCGGGCACCGTGGCCTGCCGGTTGTCGTAATCCTTGCATCGACAGCTCTCGCCATCGAGCAGCACGCAGCGGATGGACGTCCAGACGATTTCGCCGGTGTCCCAGTCCTCCAGCTTGTTGAGGCAACAGAGCCCGCAGCCGTCGCACAGGCTTTCCCATTCGCCATCCGTCATCTCGGCGAGCGTCTTCGTCTTCCAGAACGGAAGTTCGGCCGGGTCCTGCATTTTGCTTGTCGTCATCGCAGACCCCTGAACCCGTCGCGCCCAAAGGTCAAGTCCGCACGGCCGGTAACCGTACCCGGCAAATTCCGTTCTGCTGCCTTCAAAAGACTGATATCGTCCCTGAATAGGAAATGGTCAGAAGACGTTAACCGGACGCGGGCAGGCTGCGGCCTGTCCCTAGACAAGGTTATTGAACGTGGAAGACGAAAGCCAGAAGCCGCAAAAACCGCGCCGCCGCAAGCGGCACATCTTCCTGCGTCTGGATTCCTGGATCGATTCCACGGTCTGGAATGCCGGCTTCCGTGCAGCCGAAATCTGGGAGGAGATCACCATCTTCTTCCGCCGCTTCCAGGTGAAGGGCTGGAAGAAGGCTGTCTTCGAAATCGCCGGCGAAGGCATGAATCTCGGCACCGCCGGCTTCGTTTTGCTTCTCGCGCTGGCCCTGCCCGCCTTCGAGGAAACCAAGGGCGACTGGCGCGCACAGAGCGATTTCGCCGTCACCTTTCTCGATCGCTACGGCAACGAGATCGGCCATCGCGGCATCATCCATGAGGATTCCGTGCCGATCGACGAGCTGCCCGATCATCTGATCAAGGCGGTGCTCGCCACGGAGGACCGCCGCTTCTTCAGCCATTTCGGCATCGATTTCCTCGGTCTTGCCCGCGCCATGAACGAAAACGCCCGTGCCGGCGGCGTCGTGCAGGGCGGCTCCACGCTCACCCAGCAGCTGGCGAAAAACCTCTTCCTCTCCAACGAGCGCACGCTGGAGCGCAAGGTCAAGGAAGCCTTCCTCGCGCTGTGGCTCGAGGCGAACCTCTCCAAGAAGGAGATCCTGCGCCTCTATCTCGACCGCGCCTATATGGGCGGCGGCACCTTTGGCGCGGCGGCGGCGGCGCAGTTCTATTTCGGCAAGAACGTCACGGATGTAAACCTCGCCGAATCCGCCATGCTGGCCGGCCTGTTCAAGGCCCCTGCCCGCTACGCCCCGCATGTCAACCTGCCCGCCGCCCGCGCCCGCGCCAACGAGGTGCTGACCAATCTCGTGCAGGGCGGGCTGATGACCGAAGGCCAGGTGATCGCCGCGCGGCGCAACCCCGCCAGCGTCATCGACCGCAACGAGAAGACCGCCCCCGATTTCTTCCTCGACTGGGCCTTCGACGAGGTCCAGCGCATCGCAAAACCCTTCGCCCAGCATTCCCTCGTCGTGCGCACCACCATCGACATGGGCCTGCAGGCCGCCGCCGAAGAGTCGGTCGAAAGCGGCCTGCGCCAGTATGGCGAGAGCTACCGCGTCAAGCAGGGTGCGCTTGTGATGATCGAGAACGGCGGCGCCGTGCGCGCCATGGTCGGCGGGCGCGATTATGGCGAGAGCCAGTTCAACCGCGCCACCCGCGCACTGCGCCAGCCGGGCTCGTCCTTCAAGGCCTATACCTACGCCGCCGCGATGGAGTCAGGCATGACGCCCGAGACGACCATCGTCGATGCACCGATCAGCTGGGGCGGCTGGTCGCCGCAGAATTACGGCCGCAGCTTCGCCGGCCGCATGACGCTGATGACGGCGATGGCGAAATCGATCAACTCCGTGCCGGTGCGGCTCGCCAAGGAAAAACTCGGCACCAAGCGCATCGCGCAGATGGCCAAGGACATGGGCGTCGAGACGCCGATCCGCACCGACAAGACCATGCCGCTCGGCACGTCGGAAGTCACCGTGCTCGATCAGGCGACGGCTTACGCCGTCTTCCCGGCGGGCGGCACCCAGTCGCGCCGCCACGGCATCAGCCAGATCCTCAATTACGACGGCGATATCCTCTACGATTTCGGCCGCGACGAACCGCCGGCAAAACGCATCCTGTCGGAAGGCGCCGACAGCTCGATGAACCGCATCTTCGTGACCATCCCCGTCAGCGGCACCGCTCGGCGCGGCGCGCTCGACCGCGGCATCGTCTCGGGCGGCAAGACGGGCACGACCCAGGCCTATCGCGACGCCTGGTATGTCGGCTTCACCGGAAATTACACGGCCGCCGTATGGTTCGGCAACGACGACTATACCTCGACCAACAACATGACCGGCGGCTCGCTGCCTGCCATGACCTTCAAGCGCCTGATGGACTACGCCCATCAGGGCATCGAGCTGCGCCCTATTCCCGGTATCGAGAACCCGCTGCCGGACGGCACCAAGGCGACGGAGGTCGCGGCGACGACGACGGACGAAAACAATCCCCTGCCCGCGCTGGTGCGTCCCCGTTCGCTCTCCACCGATGTCACGAAACTCTTGAAGGATGTCGCCCGCCAATTGAACGAGGCCAAGCCCCTGAAGGCCGATGGCCGGGTGGCCGCGCTTGACGCGGCTCCGGTCAACCGGACAGAGTAACGAAACGCTGATTCCAACGGTCGATTGCCTTGTTCCGAACGCCCCTCGTCATCGCCACCGCGCTCGCCGTCGCCTTCGGGCTCGGCATCCTGAGCTCGATCTATGCGTTGCGGGCGACCGTCGGCTTCGGCGCCATCGCGCTCGGCCCGTGGACCGCCTTCCCGAGCGCCCAGACGATCGACGCCGATCCCTATGCCAAGGCGCACCGCGCGCGCGACGGCAAGCTTTTGCTCGGCGGCGCCGAGGGTCTCACCTTCACCGCCGCCACCGACAGCGACAACCGCAGCCTTTCGGAAAACTGCCGCTACGAGATCAAGGGCATCACGCCGCCCGCCCGGCTCTGGACGCTGCACGCCGCCGACCGCAACGGCAATCCGCTCATCGGCACGCGCCCCGGCCTGCCGGATGGCGTGAACGCCTGGTCCGTGCTGCGCGATACCGACAGCAGTTTCGTCATCCGCATCGCCTCGACGGCGACATCCGGCAACTGGCTTGCCGTGCCCGAAGGGAGAGCGCCGTTCCTGCTCGTCATGACGCTGCTCGACACGCCGACCGCCGGCAGTTCCGGCGTCATCGACCTTGCCATGCCCGGCATTACCAGGCTGGACTGCACCGATGCGTAGCTTCCTCTATGCCATCGCCATCGGCCTTGTCGGCGCGGCCCTGCTGCACATCGTCATCATCCTCTCGCTGCCGAGTTTTACCGGCCGAGACGCCTATACGCGCGTCCAGACCTTCGGCGAAAACAACCGCTTCTTCCCGCTCGCCAGTGTCGGCGACACACTCGCGCCGCTCAACGACGACCCGGCGATGAAGACCGCCGTCTGCACCTTCTCCGTCGAAAACGGCCCGATCCGCCTCTTCGCCGATGGTGAGGTGCCCTTCTGGTCGCTCGCCGTCTACGACGATGCCTCCAACGAGGTGTTCAGCATGAACGACCGCACCTCCGTTTCCGGCGCGCTCGACACCCTGATCGCCACGCCCATCCAGCTCATCGGCATCCGCAAGGCCGTGCCGCCGGAACTGGAACAGTCGATCCTCGTCGAAATGCGGGGCAACGAGGGCTACGCCGTCCTGCGCACCTTCGTTCCCACCGAAAGCCGCCAGCAGGCCGCCACCGCGTTTCTCGCGGATGCAAGCTGCGAGGCGTTCTCGCCCGCGCAATAGCCAGCGTAAGTGGGAATGGGTGCTCTCAGGAGCGATAGGTCGCTGGCGCACATCGTGTAGCCAGCGGGGATGCCGCCGTTCGGCCGCGCATGTCTTCACGTTCAAATCGCGACATCGCCGCGATCGATAGCGTAAATCAGGGCCGGCGGGCGGTTTCCTGGGCGCTCGTCTTCGCCGCCTTGCCGCGGGCTGCGACCATGGCGGGGGTCAGGCGCTCGTAGCGCACACCCGTGAAGAGAAGAACCTGGGCCGGAGCCGCATGCGGAACGGGAGCGCGCCTTTGGGTTCGCGCGAGCCATTCTTTCAATCTTACTACGTCTGCCATTCTCGCCTCCAAAAGAAGAATCGAGACGGATGAATCACTCCTACAAATCTCACCCTGCCCTTTTCGGGCCGGTGCATCCGGTCCGTCACCCGGTTGCGACACACATGTCATCCCAGTCGCATACGGGTGGAAAACGGCAAAACGGGTCCAGAAGTTTCCCATTCACGGGAATGTGTCTGGTGACCGTCCGGTATCCGGAACATCGCACCTTTCCCATTCGGACCGGCAGCCGCTTCGGCGACCGCCGTTCCATGCTCGAATCATATCACGTCTGTTGGAATAGACGAGACGATCCGTACCCCTAAAACTAGCGACCAATGGGTTAACATGTTGTTAATCCTAGCCTGGTCGGCCGGTTTGCGCTGTTCCCCATGGTACAGGCTAAGGCCTGCCATCGCAAAAACCGTCGTTAACGCCCGCACAAGCACTGGTGGCGTAAAATGCGCCTGTTGTTTTACGCAAGGATTTGGCCATGAGCTTTTGGGGCAAGACCATCGACACCCGATATGACTTCCGGGCGTTCGACCCGAAGCACATCTGGGATTGGGGTCTTGTGACCGTCGGCAAGGGCACAGAGATCGGTTTCGGCGACACCAACGGCATCTATTCCATCGACCTTGCCGACAAGGAGATCGCCGTCCGCTTCCAGGATATCGGCGTCTTCTCGAATTCTTCGCGCAACGGCCCGGCCTTCGTCGATTATAACGACACGCTGAACCGCATGATCGGCTTCAGCCTGCAGACCAATATGAAGGGCCTCACGGCCAGCGACATCACCGTCTACGACAACGAATTGCGGATCGACTGGCGCGGCACATCCTTCAACACCGATACCTATGTGCTCATCAAGGTGAAGTTCCAGTACGATCCCATCAACGGCACGAACGGGGATGACAGCAATCTCAAGGGCACGAAATACGACGATTTCTTCTTCGGCAAGCGCGGCGCCGATACGATGACCGGCGGCACGGGCGCCGACCATTTCATCTTTTCGACCGGCGACACGGGTGGCACGAAGGCCACGGCCGACCTCATCAAGGACTTCAAGCCCGCCGAATTCGACATCATCGATCTCAGCCGCTACGACGCAAATTCCACCTTTGTCGGCGTACAGGATTTCAAGTTCATCGGAACCAAGAAATTCTCCAAGGTCGTCGGCGAGCTGCGCTACGAGAAGGTCGGAACAGAGACCCACATCACCGGCGATACGAACGGTGACGGCAAGGTCGATATCATGATCCGCCTCACGGGCAAGATCGATCTGACGGCCGACCACTTCATCTTCTAATGGCACAAGCGGCGCGCACCTTTACCGGCTGTTAATCATACCGCCGTTAGGATTGTGTTTACGGTCGCCCCGCGCGACAGGCGTTAAGATCAGAGAAAACCGTTTGATCCCGGAGAGATAGCGAGAAGCGTCGCTCCGCCGGCGGTTTTGACGGTCTCGCCAAGGACAGATGGAAGCGGCAAGGGGTGCCGCTTCGGGGATAGGGTGTTTCGTGGCGGACAGGTTTCGCGAACTGGAGAGACCGCAGGCAGGGCGGCCGAAGGACATCGTCTTGATGGCCACGGTTTCCAGCTTCGAGAGCCTGCGCTTTCCGTCCAGGCCGGACCTGCGCCAGTTCGGCGAACTCTTCGAGCCGCTCTACGCCGCCTCCACCGAGGAAGCCCGCCGTCAGGCCGTCGCCGCGCTTTCGCGCTGCCCGCAGATCCCCGATGAGACCGCCCTCTTCATCGCCGCCCAGCCGATCGGCATCGCCGCCATCTTCCTGATGGGCTCCAAGGCGATCCCCGATGCCACGCTGATGCGCATCCTGCGCACGGCAGGCCCCGAGCATGCCCGCGCCATCGGCAAGCGCGACGATCTCTCCCCCGCCGTCATCGAAGCCCTCGTCGGCAGCCACCAGGACCATGCCAGCCGCCGCACCGGCGAAGACCGCACGGCGGCCCTTGCCGAGGCAGCCCGGCTCGAACGGGAAGAGGATATGCGCGCGGAACTGCGCGCGCTGGTGCGCGCCGCAACACCCGCCACCGAGGCAACGGTGCGGCTGGAGCCGGCGACGGGAATTCATCAGGCGCTGTTCGTGCGGTTTGCGCGCGAAGGCGAGATCGGCATGATCGCCGTCACGCTGGCCGATGCACTCGCCTCCAGCCAGTGGCTGTCGGAACGCATTCTTCTCGACGTCTCCGGCCGGCAACTGGCCGAGACCTTCACGGCGCTTGCCATGCCGACGGAAGACAGCCTGTTCGTGCTGGGAAAAATCTATCCGCATCTGGCCGAAGGTGGCGCCGAAGCGCTGATCGCGTCGCTAGACCCGGCCCAATCGACCCTCAGGGTCGAAAGCTGGCAACGGGCGGACAGCTACACGAACGGCGATGGCTTGCCGAAGGCGGCCAACAGTGAAAGCGCGGATGCGGACGGGCAGGATCACCACGACAGGTCCTCCAGGGACGGGCGGCATCGCGCCGCCGGCTGATCGGCTTTCTCAAGGTTCCGCCGGGCGGAACCAATCGATGTCGGAAACGGTTTTCAGAAGACCGGGCGCTTGGCCGGTGCGCGAAGTGCGGCACCTTCGTTGCGCTCGGCGGAGAGCGCGGCCAGCATGGTCACGACGAACATTCCCGAAATCAGCAGTGCAAGGGCGGGCAGCACGATAAACATGGGTGTTTCTCCAGGGGTTCACAGGCCGTTGCCTGTGCCTCCCTTTTCCCATGTGCCTGCTTTCGCCGCTGTTCCCGCCGGAACAGGCGGTCAGAACAGGAAGTCGCCCTTCGAGAGATCCGAGAGATCGACATGCTTCAGCGTCAGCACATCCGTGCCGGCCTTGATC
>NZ_CAMLFY010000051.1 GCF_946479415.1 uncultured Shinella sp.
TATCCGTGAGGGCGGCGGCTCGGGCGCGACCGCAACAGCCGTGCTGACCGACAACGAAATCACGGGTTTCACGATCACGAACGGCGGAAGCGGCTACACGTCCACACCGATCATTTCCCGAATCGATCCCGTACAAGCACACGACGGCGGCTGGCGCGGCATCATCATCGTGAACAACCGCTTCCATACTCTCAATTATTCGGCGATTGCCAATATCGGCCCGAACCGCCACCTTTTGAAAGGGCTTGTCGCAACCGACAATCTTCTCGATATCGGCCGCCGTCTGTACTACGGCCACCTGGGCACCGGCGCCCTGATCGACGGCGGCGTGGTTCAGGAAACCCGAACGGAAATCCTGGAACTGACGGGCGGCTCCAACTTCGTCGTTTCGAATATTACCGGCGGTGGTACCGGACCGAATGAAGAGCTCACACCGGCAAACCTTGTCAAACTGAGCGGCGTCTTCCGCGGCGGGCGTTTCTCCAATTTCGCCTTGGCAAACAGCGAAGGCGATGCGGTTACTGCGGCTGCGAGTTCGCAATTGCTGGGCATCGCCTTCGACGGCTTCACATTCGATGGGATCGGTTTTGTTACCCCTTCCAGCAAATCGTGCTTCGATTTCGATAGCGCCAACAGCGATATCGAAATTCTCGATGCGAAGCTCATTGCAACGGCAAACCGCGAATCTTTTGTCCGGAACAAACAGGCAACGAACACGATCAAACTCGTGAATCCAACCCGTGTCGGCGCAAACACCACGCCCTACTTCAGCGGCAGCGCCGCATCCGCGGAAAACTGCTTTGTCGACCGGGCCCGCAGCTACGCGCCGACATTCACATATAACAGCAATGTGGCAAGCGCCACGGCGTCGGCAATGGACTGGGTCCCCGTCGGCGACAACATGTTTCATGTGTCGGGACGCGTCATCGCCCAAGCATCCGCAGCCGGCTCCGCCGTGCTTGAAATTTCACTTCCGAGGGCCTCCAACTTCACCGATCAGAACCAGGCATCAGGCTCGTTCATATGCGCCACAACCGGCAAAAATGTCGCCGGCGCGGTACTCGCGAGCACAGCCAATGACCGCTTCGAAGTCCGGTGGACCGCTCCGGACACGACGTCCGCGAGCTTCAGTTTCTCGGCCATCTATCGCGTCGTCTAATTCGTAAACCCGCGACACTTCGGCTCGTCGCACCTTTCGTGCGGCGAGCTGCCCAAATTCACAGTCACACCTCCGTCAGCGCGCTTCCTAAGGCAAAAAGTCGACCAGCATCTTGACGTTCAACGCGGCGATGATGCCGGCGATCAGGAAGGCGAAGGTGCTCAGCCAGCGCGCGGCGACCATTTCCCCCATCTTCCGGCGATCCGCCGTGAACATCACCAGCGGAAACACGGCAAAGGACAGTTGCAGGCTCAGCACGACCTGGGTGAGGATGAGAAGCCGTGCCGTGCCGCTATCGCCATAGGCAATCGTCACGCCGGCCGCCGGGATGATCGCGATGCCGCGCGTGATCAGCCGGCGCAGCCAGGGCGCAAGGCGGATATGCAGGAAGCCCTCCATGACGATCTGGCCGGCAAGTGTGGCCGTGACCGTCGAATTGAGGCCGCAACACAGAAGCGCGATGCCGAAAAGCGTGGGGGCGATCGCCATGCCGAGCAGCGGCGCCAGAAGACTATGCGCCTCGCCGAGTTCGGCGACCTCAGTCCTGCCCGTCGTATGGAACGCCGCGGCGGCGAGAATCAGGATCGACGCATTCACCAGCAGCGCGAACATCAGGGCGACCGTGGAATCGATCGTCGCGAATTTGAGCGCTTCACGCTTCTCGGGAAGGGTCTCCCCATAGGCCCGCGTCTGGACGATGCCTGAATGGAGGTAGAGATTGTGCGGCATGACGGTCGCGCCGAGAATCCCGAGCGCCAGATAGAGCATCTCCGGATTGGTGACGATTTCCGTTGTCGGCGCAAAACCGCGAATGACATCGCCCCAATTCGGATCCGCAAGGGCGATCTGCGCGGCAAAGCAGATTGCAATGACGCCGAGCAGGCCGATGACGAAGGCCTCCAGCCAGCGAAAACCGAGGCGCTGGAGGTAGAGGATCAGGAAGACGTCGAGGGCCGTGATGATGACGCCGAGCTCCAGCGGGATGCCGAAGATGAGGTTCAGGCCGATGGCCGTGCCGATGACCTCGGCAATGTCGGTCGCGATGATCGCGATTTCCGCAAGCAGCCAGAGCGTTATTGCAACAGGGCGCGGAAACGCGTCCCGACAGGCCTGGGCAAGATCGCGACCCGTGGCGATGGCCAGACGCGCGCAGAGCGACTGCAGGACGATCGCCATGATGTTGGACACCAGCGCGACCACCAGCAGCGTGTAGCCGAAGCGGGAGCCGCCTGCGAGCGACGTTGCCCAGTTGCCGGGATCCATATAGCCGACGGCCACGAGATAGCCGGGACCGAAGAATGCCAATGCACGCCGGAATGTGGAAGCATCCTTCCTGATGGCAATGGATCGGTGAACATCGGACAGGGACACCTCGCCGCCCGCATGTATCCAGCCTTCCCGACGAACATCCATGGCTCCGCCATCTTTTATGCGAATGCTATTGCAAATGATTCGCATAAAAGATGGCGGAATTCAAGAACGCTTCGAGGACTTGCGGTACAGCTGCGCGCAGGCGCATCTCATGCAACCGCATAAGGAAAAGATCGGGTTTATTTGAAGGTTTCAGACCACGCGCGGATGATGCATATCGATCATCCGCAGGCGCTATCCACACGCCTGTATGGCGCTGAGGAAACCAAAAATGAAAGTATAAAACTTCCGTTTTCTGTAGAATGCGGGTTGGTAGAAAACCGCTAAGGTGTTGTATTTGGTGGGTGATCACGGGCTCGAACCGTGGACCCGCTGATTAAGAGTCAGCTGCTCTACCAACTGAGCTAATCACCCACTTGACCGCTCCAGCGGTCTGACGGGGGCTATAAAGACCTTCGTGGACCTTGTCTATACCGACGCTTGAAAAAAATGCGTCTGCGCAAAAATTTCTTCCGCAGCGCAAAATAAACGTCACAAATCCAGCATTCCCGATGCGATGCGGATCGCCTCGCCGCCGATGCGTGCGCCGGCGATCGCTCCGCCCGACACATCGAGATGCAGGTGGATATGCGAGGGGCGGCCCATTTCGACGCCCTGCTCGATCAGGAACGGGTGATGGCCGTCCACCAGCTTGTCGAAGAAATGGATGGCGCCGGACATCGCGGCAACGGCGGCGCCCGTCGCCGGATCTTCGGCAATGCCCATGTCGGGCGCGAACATGCGCGTATGGAACTTGGCGTGATGATTCACGCCGCCGCGGCAATAGAGATAGGCCGAAGCGAGCCGGCCCTCGGCGAAGGGCGCGCAACGCTCCCAGAGCGCCGGGTCGAAATCGACAGCGGCGGCAGCCGCCAGATCGTGCACGGGGATCATCACGAAGGCGACGCCGGCACTCCACAGCGACGGCACGTGATTTTCGAAACCGATCTGGCCGGGCTTCAGGCTGAAGGCGTCGGCAATCGCCTGGCGCTCGAAACTGGCATCGAGGCGCACGGATTTGCGCGGCACGTCGAATTCGGCAAAGGCGGCTTTCGCGCCGCCCACCTTCACGGCACAGCGCACAGGTCCGACATTCTCTTCGAGAACGCTCACCAGATCGCGCGAGCCTCCGTCCTTGCTTTCGCCTGCCTCGGCAATGGCGATAGCCGCGCCGACGGTCGGATGACCAGCAAAAGGCAGTTCACGACCGGGCGTGAAGATGCGCAGGCGCGCCGCATGGGCCGGGTTTTCCGGCGTCTTCACGAAGACCGTTTCGGAGAGATTGAATTCACCGGCGATGCGCTGCATCGCCTCGTCCTCGAGACCATCGGCATCGAAGACGACGGCCAGCGGATTGCCGGCAAGCCGCGTGTCGGTGAAGACGTCATAGATGGCGTAGCGACGGGACAAGGCATTCTCCGCATTCAGTTTTTAC
This sequence comes from uncultured Shinella sp., assembly GCF_946479415.1. Next base: position 4,005 of record NZ_CAMLFY010000051.1, read on the forward strand.
CGCAACACTTTGCCGAAGGTGCCCGAGCGATCCGCCCGGGGCAAGCAGAAATACGCGCTATAAATCGAGCTCCATGACAATGGGGCAATGGTCCGACGCTTTCGGCCGGTCCCAGCCGACACGCGGATAACGTTCCACCTCCTGCCCCGGCGGGAAGATGGTGCGGAAGGGCTGGCCGGCGCGGATGATCTCCGGCATGCGTTTGGCATTGCGCTCGGCAAGCGAGGGCGACAGCCAGATATAGTCGAGCTGGCAGAGGTGGCGCTCCTCCGGCCCGCGGCTGTGATAGAGCGTCCAGCGGTCGTCCACCGGCCGACGCAGCATGGGGTTCACGGCAAAACCGTCTTCGCTGAAGACATCCAGCGCGCTTACCGCCTCCTGCTGCGGCACGAATCGGTAACCGCTGCGCCTGTCGCCCTCGATCGCCAGCTTCTCCTGATAGTCGTTCATATCGCCGCAAATGGCGAAGGCCTTGTCGGCCGTATGGCCCTTGCCGAAGCGATCCTCGATGAGGCGCCGGACGGCAAGTGTCTCGGCGCGGCGCACGGGCATGGTCGATTGCCGGCCATCCAAGCCTTCCCGGCCCGGCCCCATCGATTTGAAATGCACGACATAGAGCGTCAGCGGCCGCCCGCCGATGCGCAGGTCCATTTCCAGGCAGTCGCGCTTGAAGATCCGGTCGTCCGGCTTGGCGCCCTGCCCGAGATCCGGCGTGTAGAGATCGAAATCGCGGTAGGTGACGCCGGCGTGGCTGCGGATATCGACGCATTCGATCTTCTGGCCGTCGCGCGTCTCCTCGCGCATCAGCACGGACACGTCGATGCCGCGGCTGTCATTGCCTTCGATGAGATATTTCTGGCGGTAGCCATTGCCGACCATGCGGAAGAGATAGCCGTATTCGAAGGCCTGCAGGGCGGCCATGTTGTCGGTCTCCTGCAGGCAGAGAATGTCGGCATCGGCATCCGCGATGGCGAGCGCCGAATGCTGGCGCGTGTCATCGGTATGCGCGACGGTGCGCGCCTCCTCCAGCCGCTGATATTCCGCCTCGTTTCGAATATCGAAGAGCCGCAGCACGCGGTCCTGCCGGACCTGATTGCGGAACCCCGTGAAATCGAAGCGGGTCATGAGATTTTCGATGTTGAAGGTGGCAAGGCGCAGCGACATGAGGCACTTTCGATAGGTAGGCGGGCGAACGGTAGGCGGGCGAACGGCAGTCAGCACGACAGCCGGAGTGTAACCGGCTGGCCGGCAATGGAAAGCCTCTTTTACCGGGCGAACGCCGACCCGGAATAAACCGGCTTGCCACGCCGTCCCCCTCTACGGATGATGGGCATTCCGGTGACGGGCGGAGGGAACGCACATGGGGATCGTATCCGGCATTTGGCGCATGGTCCTGATGGTCTGGCTGGCGCTTTTCGTCCTCGCCGGCCTCCCCGCCCAGGCCGCGGAAAGCTACATCACCGCGCCGGGGGAAGCCGCCCGTGCTGCGGGGCTCGTCACCGAATCGCTCGGCAAGTCCCCGCAGGTGCACACGCTGCGCATCACCGACAAGGATGTGACCATGCTCGTGCAGGGCGCGGGCGCCAACGATGTCAATGAATGGCGGGTACGGCAGGGCACGCGACTGCTCTTCTTCAGCGCCGAAGTGGTGAGCGGCCCCTCCGCACGCCAGGCGCCCTCCATGGTCGATAATCTCGCAAGCGGCCTCTTCACGCTGGATGGGGTGGCGCTGGACAAGGTGGACACGGTCGCCAGAAACGCCATCGCCTATGCCAAGCTCGAAGGCGAAGCGAGCGTGCAGTCCATCGAGATCACCAAGCGGGTCTTCCTGCTTCCCTCGCCCTCCTATGGCGATATCCGCTGGTCGATCTATGTCACCTCGCCGCGGGAAAGCGCCACCGTCTATGCGGATGCCGGCGGCACGATCATCGGCGGCGATCTTTCCAACACCGCGCGTGCCCGCAACATGAATTTCATCAACGATGACGACTGGCCGAAGGAAGCGGCCCTCGAAAGCCTGATCGGCGTCATCGGCGGCAAACCCGTCATCCGCGATCTCACCGTCTATCCGAAATCCGTGCAGGTGAAGGCCGATCACCCCACGACCAAGGGTGCCACGGTCGGCTATTCCTGGGATATTTCGGGCGTCACGCGCTCGCCGATCGCCTCGCCGATGTTCCCCGGCACCGAGCAGGAGCCGGCGCTGTCGCTTGGCGAGATCGACCTTTCCAAGCTGGGCAAGGTGCGCGATGCCGCGAAGAAGGCCTGGGGCAACGACAAATCGACGCTGAACTACATGATGCTGCGGCTGTTCTCCGACGGTCCCGGCAAGCCGGAGCCGCGCTGGACCGTGCATTTCACCGACTGGACGCAATCGGGCGAGTTGGCGCTGTTCACCAACAGCGGCACGGTGGATCTGACCGCTGACGGCACCGTGCGGGCGACCGACCTGCCCGACGCACGCCAGCCCAACCGCAACTGGCTCGATGCCAAGACGACGCGCGACGTGTTTGCCGTGGTCAGCGAGCAATTTGGCAAGAATGCCCGGTTCGCCGAATTCAGCGTGTCCAATGATTCCATGCGCATTCTGGCCGAAGTGCCGGACACGCCGGGCAAGATGCGTGAATACAACGCCAATGACCGGGGGATCACCGCCTCCAGCATGATGATGCCCTGGGATGCGGAGTTTCATCCCGAGCGGCTGTTCCGCATGGACGACCTTGCCTTCTTCTCCGCGGAAAAACTCAACGAGCTGACCGCCCGCACCTTCACGCGGCTGAAGGTCGGCTCGGACATGACGCTCAGCCGCTACACCTTCTCCATCGGCCAGCTGATGTCGCCGGACGGCAGCTTCATGGTGCCCTCGCCCGATGGCAAGGTGACGCTGGAAATCCGCCTCGAAGGACAGGACGGCTGGAAAGGCGGGCGCGTCACCTATTCCTCGACCGGTGAGGAAATCGATGTGGTAATGCCATAACGTCTGTCAAAGCGTCGTCAGCAGCAGGCTGGTCTCGGATTTCGACACGCCGTCCATGGCGCGGATGCCGCGCAGCACGCGTTCGAACTCCACGAGGTTCTCCGCATGCAGCTCGGCCACGAGGTCCCAAGCGCCGTTCGTCGTGTGCAGGGCGCGCACTTCCGGGATGCCGCGCAGCGCTTTCACGGCGGCGAGCGTCTTCTGGCCGGTGATCTCGATCATCGTGATGGCGCGCACCGCGTGGGAATCGTCAGCCTCCGTCACCCGCACGGTGAAACCTGAAATGACGCCGTCACGCGTCAGCCGGTCGATGCGGTTCTGCACCGTGCCGCGCGAGACATTGAGTTCGGCGGCGAGCGCCGAAAGCGATGCACGGCCATCCTTGCGCAGGAGGGCGAGAAGTTTGCGGTCGGTCGTATCCATGGTGTCAACTGCCAGAATGCCAGATTTGAATGACGAAACGGCAATAGAAGGTGCAATTTTTTCAAAAGATTGCCGTTTCGCTTGTCGCCATCCTTGGATAGCGTTCGTCTCAATGCAACCGCTTTCGACAGGCGCCCTTCATGACGACTGAAAATGCCCTCCACATTGCCGCCGCCCGCGCCAACAATCTTTCGCTGCTGATGACCCGCTGGCCGAGTGTCACCGGCTCGCCGGATGAAGCCGCCTTCTCGGAAAGACTGCGGGCGCATCTTGCCGAGACGCCCTATTTCAAAAACCATCCCGACCAGCTCATCACCGTGGACAGCCATGGCGAACCGATGACGCAGAATGTCGTGGCACTGGTGCGCGGCCGCGGCCGGCGCACGGTGGTGCTGGCGGGGCATTTCGATACCGTCTCCATCGCCAATTACGGCACGCTGGCGCCGCTCGCCTGCGATCCCGAACCGCTGACCGAGGCCCTGCTCCAGGAATTACACAGCCGCCCGCTGAACGGCGCGGAGACGAAGGCCCTCAAGGATTTCGAGAGCGGCGATTTCATCGCCGGCCGCGGCCTGCTCGACATGAAGAGCGGCCTTGCCGCCGGCATTGCGGCGCTTGAGCGTTTTGCCGGGCTGGAGGCGCCTGAAGGTAACATCCTCTTTGTCGCGACGCCCGACGAAGAGAATCGCTCGCGCGGCATGCGCAGTTTGCGCAATGCCCTGCCGGAGATCGCCCGCCGCTTCGACCTCGATATCGTCGGCGGCATCAATCTGGATGCGTCGAGCTGCGAGCGCGACGGCGAGGAAGGTCGCGCGGTCTATCTCGGCTCGATCGGCAAATTCGCGCCCTTCGCCTTCGTCATCGGCCGCCCCACCCATGCCGGCTACCCCTTCAACGGAACGAGCGCCCACCGTATCAGCGCGGAAATCGTGCGCGCCATGGATACCGTGCCGGAACTGAGCGACGAGGCCTTCGGCGAGCGCTCTCCGCCACCGGTCTGCCTGGAAGCCCGCGACATCCGCGACGGCTACGACGTGACGACGCCGGATCGCGTCTGGCTCTCCTTCAACTGGCTGACCCACCGCCGCAGCCCCACCGATATTCTCGGCGAATTCCGCAGCATCGTGACCGGCGCGCTGAACGCCGCGCTGGAAACGCAGGACGCCCATCAGGCGCGCTATCGCGGCCGGCCGGCAGCGAAGACCGAAGGCACCGTTCTGACCTATTCGGAGCTTCTGGAGCGGCTGAAGGCGCGCGGCGGCGATGCGCTCGACCGCCTCGCAGCACTGGACCGCTCACTCTCCGGCGGCACCGATCCCCTGAAGGTCAGCCGCGAGATCGTGGCGGCGACCGCGACGGAAGCGGGCATCGAAGGCCCCGCCGTCATCATCGGCTTTGGCAGCCTGCATTATCCGCTGGTCCATCTGGAGCGCGCCGGTGAGACCGGACGCTTGATACAGGCCCGCTTGGAGACGGTCATGCAGGACGCCGCCAAGCGGCACGGCACGTCGATCAAGTTCAAGCAAATCTTTGCCGGCATTTCCGACATGAGCTTCTTCGGCCACCGGCCGGATGCCGGCGATACCGGCCTGCTCACCGCCAACACGCCGTCGGCGGCCTTCACGGACAGTGCGCCGGACGGCTTGCTGTCCTTCCCGACGGTCAATATCGGGCCTTGGGGGCGGGATTATCATCAGAAGTGGGAGCGCGTGCATGCGCCTTACACATTCGAGGTGCTGCCGGATCTGGTGTTCGAGTCGGCACTGGCGTGGCTGGCGGAATAGGCAAGGAAGGCCCTCTCTGCCTGCCGGCATCTCCCCCACAAGGGGGGAGAAGGATAGAAGCATGCTCTTCGTTCGATTTTTGCATGCCGAGCCTGCCGCACGTTAAGTCCCTCCCCCTTGTGGGGAGGGATTTAGGGAGGGGCCTTCTTCCGTCAGGCCGCAAGCCGCTCCGTGCTCAGCAGATGACCGAGGCGGGAAATACCCTCATCGATGGTCGCCGCATCGGCGCAGGAGAAGCTGAGGCGCAGCGTGTTGGCGCCGCTGCCATCCGCGTGGAAGGCCTGACCGGGCACGAAGGCGACCTTTTCCGTCTCGATGGAGCGGGCGAGCAGCTTTGCACCATCCATGCCGGCCGGCAGCGTGACCCAGACGAACATGCCGCCTTCCGGTTTCGTCCAGGAAACGCCTTCCGGCATGTATTTCTGAAGCGCCGCCAGCATGGCATCGCGCCGCGCGCTGTAGGCGGCCTTGATCTTCGCCACCTGCGCGTCGAAGCCGCGCTCGGCGACATGGGCGATGGCCATCTGGTTGATGGTCGAGGAATGCAGGTCTGCCGCCTGCTTCATCAGCACGAGCTTGCGGATGACGGGCGCGGCCGCGACGATGTAACCGACGCGCAGGCCCGGAGCCAGCGTCTTGGAGAAGCTGCCGCAATAGATGGTGCGGGCGGCATCGATATCGCCCGTCTTGGCGATTTCCAGCGCCAGGATCGGAGGCACGGCCTCGCCGTCATAGCGCAGCGACTGGTAGGCCGCGTCCTCGATGACCGGGATATCCAGCTCTTCGGCGAGCGACAGCAGCTTTTCGCGGCCGGCGCGGTCGACGGTCTCGCCGGTCGGATTGGCGAAGTCGGCGGAGAGATAGGCGAACTTGACGCGGCCACCGGCCTCTTCCGCCGTGGCGCGATAGGCGTCCGGCGTGCGGTTGCCCGTCAGGCTCAGGCGATCATACGTCGGCTCGTAGGCATTGAAGGCCTGCAACGCGCCGAGATAGGTCGGCCAGGTGACGAGCGCGGTGTCCTTCGGCGACAGGAACAGTTTGCCAAGATAATCAAGGCCCTGCTGCGAACCGGAAACGATGAAGACATTTTCGGCCGTGCAGGGAATGTTAAGCTTGCCCATTTCACCGGCGAGCCAGTCGCGCAGCGGCTTGTAGCCTTCGCTGACGGAATATTGCAGGCCGGCCGTCGCACCCTCACCCGCCAGCACATCCGTATAGGCGGCGGAGAAGGCTTCCTTCGGGAACAGCGCCGGATCCGGAATGCCGCCGGCAAACGAGATGATATCGGGCCGTTCCAGCAGTTTCAGGAGTTCACGGATTTCGGATGCCTTCATCCGCGACGCGCGGGTCGCGAAGGCCTGTTCCCATTTGAACATAGGGGTTTCCTCGGGCTTGTTGTTTGAACGCACCTCATCACGGCGCCGTATTTATGTCAATAATGCTGACCTAAATATTCGCACGGCGAAAAAGGCGCATCAACAAGACTACATACAGAGAAAGAACGCACGGACCATGGCTGCTCCGGCACCCCTTTCAGACTGCGGAAGCGCTCAGGTGGCGCGGTCGCTGTAAAGGCTGAGCAGCACCAGCATGGCTATACTGCCCAGGATAAAAAGGTCGAACCAGGCGAAGTATTGGATAATCGTGGTCATCGCACCATCCTCCTGACGGCTGAACGAAACACTTGCGTATTTTGTTCCCGTTTCGGCATTCGCGCAAGATTATTACTTGCTGCGCCGCAATAGATCAGAGGATGCGCTGCATTATTTCAGTTATACTGAAATAGAGGACCGGGCGGATACCGCCCGGCCCCTCGTCTGCGCTTTCGCGCGGGACGATTAGTTGCCGGCCTTTTCGACTGGCTTGTTCTTGCCGATCACCGCATTGCCGCAGGCATGCAAGCAGTTAACGGGGATCGGCAAATCACTTAGTTGACGGCCTTGTCGACCAGCTTGTTCTTGCCGATCCACGGCATCATGCCGCGCAGCTTCGCACCGACTTCTTCGATCTGGTGCGAGTCGTTGTTGCGACGGATGCCCTTGAAGCGTGCGCCACCGGCCTTCCATTCCTGCATCCACTCGGAGGTGAACTTGCCGGTCTGGATGTCGTTGAGGACGCGCTTCATTTCAGCCTTGGTGTCGGCGGTGATGATGCGCGGACCCGTGACGTATTCGCCCCACTCGGCCGTGTTGGAGATCGAGTAGTTCATGTTGGCGATGCCGCCTTCATAGATCAGGTCGACGATCAGCTTCACTTCGTGCAGGCACTCGAAGTAAGCCATTTCCGGAGCGTAGCCGCCTTCGACCAGCGTTTCGAAACCGGCGCGGATCAGCTCGACGAGACCGCCGCACAGAACGACCTGTTCGCCGAAGAGGTCGGTTTCGCACTCTTCCTTGAAGTTGGTTTCGATGATGCCCGAACGGCCGCCGCCAACGCCGCAGGCGTAGGAGAGCGCGAGGTCAAGGGCGTTGCCCGAAGCGTTCTGGTGAACGGCAACGAGGCAGGGAACGCCGCCGCCCTTCTGGTATTCGCCGCGAACCGTATGGCCCGGGCCCTTCGGCGCGATCATGACGACGTCGACCGAGGACTTCGGCTCGATGAGGCCGAAATGAACGTTGAGACCGTGGGCGAAGGCGATGGCTGCGCCGTCACGGATGTTGCCGGCGATTTCAGCCTTGTAGATGTCGGCCTGGAGTTCGTCCGGGGTCGCCATCATCAGGAGGTCGGCCCACTTGGCGGCTTCGGCAACCGTCATGACCTTGAAGCCGTCGGCTTCGGCCTTCTTGATGGTCGGCGAACCGGCCTTGAGCGCGATCACGACGCCCTTGGCGCCGGAATCCTTGAGGTTGAGGGCGTGAGCACGGCCCTGCGAGCCGTAGCCGACGATGGCGACGTTCTTCGCCTTGATGAGGTTGAGATCGGCATCACGATCGTAATAGACGCGCATCGATTGTTCCTTCCCTTGCTGTCTGTTTAACCTGAACCGGCGGTTTTTCTGCCGGCCTTACCCTTTCGCGCCGTGAAGCGTCAGAAAGGCATCGACCGCCTTCTCCGCGCGTGGCGAGAATTCCTTTTTGAGTGCACTCGCGTCCTCGCCCAGCAACATGCGCAGATGCATGTCGGAGACGACAAGGCCGTAGAGCGTGCCGTATGCCTCGTCAGCGGTGTCGAATGCAAGCAGCTTCGCCTTTCGGCCGGCTTCCAGCAGTGCTGCGGCGCGCCTGCCGATCTGCCGGCGACCGCGTTCCTGCAACAGGCGACCGAGACCGGCGCCCTCGCGGCTCGCCTGGCCGATGGCAAGACGGTTTAGCGCCAGCGACACGTCGCCCGAGAGAACGTCGATCAGATCGCCGGCAAAGGCGACGAGATGCTTGCGCAGGCTTTCCGCCGTCAGCGCGCGCGCATCGACCTCGACGGTGCGCACCTTGCCGGCCTGATAGGTGATCATCGCCGAGATCAACCCGTCGCGATCACCGAACCACTTATAAAGACTTTCCTTCGAACAGTTCGCGGCACGCGCAACGCCCGCCGTGGTCAGCGCCCGCTCGCCGCCTTCCACCAGCAGGCCGAGCGCACGCTCCAGCACCGCGCCCTGACGTTCCGTCAGTCCCGCGGCGGCTGCGCCCGTCTTTGCCTGCTCTGCGATCTGCAAGATTTCCATCCGTCATTTTGCGTACCGTACGGTACGGTTCGCATCTTCTAGCGATGTCCGATGTCTTGGTCAACGATCTTTTCGCGGCAATCGAAAAACCTATAATTTCACGACTTGATATTTTTACGGCACGACACAGCGGGCACCGCAACGCACAACGCCGATCAAAAATTTCTTCCGCCTATGTCGCTGTTTTGAAACAGAACTCCAAGGCGAGGCGACAGCGGACCGGTAGCTGACAAAATATTTCGCTTCCCAATCCGTTTCCCCTTGTTAAGATTTGTGAGACCTGCGGTGCAGCAGGCCGATTTGCGTCGCGGATCGGCAAGCCGCAAACCCGGGGTCCGAGTACAGGAGTAACCAGCGAAACGCCCTTACGCCAAGGAGACAGAAAATGTTGAATTTCCTGCCAGACCTTCACGAAGGACATGCTCCCATTACGCTTCAGCAACTGTTTGGTGACGCTCTCGAGGCCTTCGATGCCTGGGAAGATGAACGCGCCGAACCGATGGTGATCTTCGAGGACAAGATCGTCCCCATCGGCGCCGTGTTCGACAGCATGCTGGACTGCACCGACCTCCTGCCGCGCACCATGGCGGACATCGTTGCCGATTGCCTCGCCCGCAATCCGGCGGCAGCCAATGTCGACATCGCCACCTTCGGCGATGCCGCCCGCCTCGCATCCGCTCTCGTCGAGCAGCGCCGCCTCTGCGGCGAAGCGGCCATCGCCGCCTTCCTCGACCATAGCCGCGTCGACAAGCGACGCCCTGCCTGACTTGAAAAGCCCCGCTCCGGCGGGGCTTTTTGTGTCGGCAGCACCCCTGCGGAATAATTGACGGTCCTCGCCCGTTACGGGAGCGCTCAGCCCTCCTTTCACGGACCCCGCGCCATGCTTCGCCTCATCGCTGCCGCCCTGCTCGTCTCCGCCCTCCCCGCCGCTGCCGAGGAACCGCCCTATGTCGGCTCCTGGGACTGCGAGGTCGCGACCTTCACGTTCACGGCCGATACATATGATTCGGGCGAAGGCCCCATGCCGATCCTCAAGAGCGAGAAGGATGGCGGCGCCTATACGCTGACCTTTGCCGACGATTACCGCATCGGCCTTGCCAATTTCACCGGCACCGAGATGGACTGGGCGTCCGAAACGAGCGGCGACATGTTCCATTGCAAGAAGATCGATAATTAAGGGCCGCCCGATGACCAAGATGCTTCTTGCCGCCCTTCTTGCGCTCACGACCCTTTCCACCGCGGCACAGGCCGCCGAAAGCCGCTGCGGCTGGCTGCAGAACCCGACGCCGGGCAACTGGTGGCTTGATGATGCCGACGGCACCTGGACGATGATGAGCCAGGGCGGCGGCACCGAACCCGACGGCATGGACCGTATTCCCGATATTTCCGAGGGCGATTATGTGCGCACCAACGGCAATTACGGCTATGCCTGCGCCTGCATGAAGGTGGATACAGATGACGACGAAGGCCGGATTCTGGCGATTTATTCCTTCCGCCAACTGCCGATCTCGCAATGCGCGAACGACGAGGCACTTTCCGCACCAGAATGAGCGCGAGCGGGCTGGCGCGTCTTGACCGGTCGCACCGAAGCACTTATTTCTCCCGCATCGAGATTTGAACGTTGACGTCGCATTTGCGGGTTTCCAGCCTGCAGCTCCACGAACTTCCCCTTCAAATTCGACCACCCAAGGCCGCCCGACGGGCGGCCGAAGATTGATTTGACGGCTAGGAAAGGTTTCGTCATGGCAACTGGTACCGTAAAGTGGTTCAACACGACCAAGGGCTACGGCTTCATTCAGCAGGACAGCGGTGAGCCGGACGTTTTCGTCCACATCTCCGCCGTACAGCGCGCGGGCCTCGCTGCCCTCAACGAAGGCCAGAAGGTTTCCTTCGAACTGGTTCGCGACCGAAAGTCCGGCAAGATGTCGGCTGATCAGCTCGTCGCAGCCTGATCTGTCGCAACAGACACCGAAAAAGGCCGGTTTTACCGGCCTTTTTTGTGCGCGCTTTCAGGCATGGTCGACCGGCAGGCGCGATCCGCTCTTCAGGCTTTCCATCGAGATCGACGCCGAGACGTCGAAAAGCTCGACCCGGCGCACGATGCGCTTGTAGACCACGTCATAGTGCTCGACGCGCGGCAGCACGATCTTCAGAATGTAATCGTAATTGCCCGTCAGCCGGTGCGCCTCGACGACCTCGGGAATATCGGCGATAGCCTTCGAGAACAGCGCGATCCAGTCATCGCTGTGATGCGCGGTTTTGATGAGGGCGAAAACCGTCGTCGGCACGCCCATCTTGTCGCGATCGAGCAGCGCGACCCGGCCCGCTATATGGCCGCTTTCCTCGAGCCGCTGGATACGCCGGGCGCAGGCCGAGAGCGACAGGCTCACCTTCTCCGCCAGCACAGAGACGGGCGCGCCCGCATCTTCCTGCAACAGCGCCAGCAATTTGCGGTCTCGCTCATCCAGCACGCCGGGATTCTCCATCATCCGCTTCATTGGCGCAAACAATGAGCGTCATTCGAATTTCATGCAAGAAAATTTCCTACATTTAATTGGAATGAGCGCGAACTTTGCGAACAATCGCCGCCCATCACGCGGCATTCTTCCCGTCATCAAGACAGAGCGGAGGAAACGACCATGAAAACGATCGGCCTTATCGGCGGCATGAGCTTCGAGAGCACGGCGGTCTATTACCGCATGATCAACGAGGCCGTGCGCGAGCGGCTTGGCGGTCTGCATTCGGCGGAGGTGCTGGTGCATTCGGTCGATTTCCAGTCGATCGTCGAGCTTCAGAAGGCCGGCCGCTGGGATGCCGCCGGCGCACGGCTCGGCGCGGTTGCCGCCGGTCTTGAGAAGGCCGGCGCCGATTGCGTGCTGATCTGCACCAACACGATGCACCTCGTCGCCGATGCCGTGCAGGCCGCGACCAAGGCGACGCTCCTCAACATCATCGATGAAACGGCAAGCGAAATCCTCGCCGCCGGCAAGCGCCGTCCGCTGCTGCTCGCCACGCGCTACACGATGGAACACGGGTTCTATGCGGACCGCATGAAGGCCACCGGCCTCGACGTCATGGTGCCCGATGAAACCGGCCGCATCCTGATGCATGACGTCATCTTCAACGAACTCTGCCAGGGCAAGGTGCTCGACACGTCGCGCGACCGCGTGCTGGCCCTGATCGATGCTGCGCGCGCTGAGGGTGCCGACAGTGTTATCCTCGGCTGCACGGAAATCTGCCTGCTGCTCGATCCCGATACCCTTGCGCTGCCCGGCTTCGACTCTACCGCGATCCACGCCAAGGCCGCTGTCGATTTCGCACTTGGCAAGGCCATTGCCAAGGCGGCATAATTTATTTGACTCAGTCAAATAAATTGAGGCACATGGTGATCGAAGGAGATCATCATGACTGCCCATGCCCGTACCGAAGCCGCATTCGACCCGATCGAGACGATCCGCGCCTTCAACCGCTTCTACACAAACCGGATCGGCGTGCTCGATCGCGCCTATCTCGACACGCCCTATACGCTGACGGAAGCGCGCGTGATCTATGAGCTCGCCGCGCGCGGCACCACGTCGGCCTCTGAGCTCACCGAGGAGCTGTCACTCGACCCCGCCTATCTCAGCCGCCTGCTGAAGACCTTTGTCGGCAAAGGGTTTGTCGATGCCCGCAAGGATCCGGCTGACGGCCGCGGGCGCCTGCTCAGCCTGACGGAAAAGGGCCGCGCCGTTGCGGCCGACCTCGCCACGCGCTCCCGTGAGAGTATCGCAAGGCTCATCGAACCGCTGGCGCAAAGCGAACGGCTGGACCTGACGGCCGCGCTGCACCGCGCCACGAGCCTGCTCGCCGGCGCACCCGCCAAAGCCGTCATCCGTCCCCACCGCCCCGGCGATATGGGCCGCGTGATCGCCAGCCAGGCCCGGAGCTACACCGAAACCTACGGCTGGAACGACGAATACGAGGCGCTGGTCGCGGAAATCTGCGCGCAGTTCCTGCGCAACTTCGATCCCGCACGGGAGCATTGCTGGATCGCCGAACAGGGAGGCGAGTTCGTCGGCAGCATTTTCCTGGTCAAGGCGAGCGAGACGACGGCGAAGCTGCGCCTGCTGCATGTTTCGGATGCCGCACGCGGTCAGGGGCTCGGCACGCGGCTGGTGACGGAGTGCATTCGTTTTGCGCAGGACGCCGGATATCAGCGGCTGGAACTCTGGACGAACGACATCCTGATCGCGGCCCGGCGCATCTATCAGGCGGCCGGTTTCGTGCTGGAGAAGGAAGAGCCCCATCACAGCTTCGGCAAGGACCTCATCGGCCAGACCTGGGCGCTCGACCTTGCAGGCTGGCAGCGACCGACCGCTCAGGCCTCCTGAAGTACCGTCTCCAACCAGCGGCACTCTTCGAGGCCGGCCCGTGTGAACGGGTCGGCCAGCGTGCCGGATACGATGGCGGCAAGGATCTGCGGGGCCGGCGGGATTTTCGCGATCGTCGCCACAAGGCGGTCGCGCAGCCAGGCGATCGCCCGCGAATCCGACTGGTAGAACGGTGTGAAGACATAGGACAGCAGCTGGAACAGGCGCACATGGTTGCGCCGCGCGGCGGCATAGGCTGCCAGCCCCTCGTCCAGCGTCGCCGCAGACGACAACGCATGCGCAAGGGCCGCGGCATCCAAGAGCGCCATATTCGCACCCTGCCCGAGCTGCGGACTGGTCGAATGGGCGCTGTCGCCGATGAAGACGATGCCATCGGCATAGGGCGGCAGCGTGGTGCGGTGGGCGTAGCGCGCGAGCGTCAACTGGCCCCAGTCCGTGATCTGGTCGAGGAAGGGCACCGCCTCCGGCCAGTAGCCGGCAATGCCCGCTTTCCAGCGATCGAGGCCGGCCTGCTTCACCGCCTCAGCCTCGGCCGTCTTGAGGCTCCAGAAGAAGGCGACCTTGCGCCCCTCACCGGCATGCGCCCGGCCGACCGGCAGCACGCCGATCATGACTTTCGCTGCGTCATATCGTTGAGTCAGCGCCGTAGAGTCATGCGCGATGTCGTCGCAATCCAGCGTCGCCCAAAAGGCACCCCAGGGCAGCTCCTTGACCGGCGGCGCAACGACGGAGGCGGCGACGAGCTGCGAGCGTGCCCCCGTCGCGTCAATCACCAGATCGTAGTCGCCGACGATCTCGCCATAGGGATCATGCAAAGCCGTGCGGGCCTGCCGCGTTTCGGCTTTCGCCAGCGTGATGCCGGTGCGAATGGGCAGGCCTTCGGCCACGACCGCATCGTGCAGGGTTGAAAACAGCGCGGCGCGGTGCACCGCCAGCCCGTAGCGACCGCCAGCCAGCGCGTCATAGCGCACATCGAGCACCGTCCGGCCACTCAAGGCGTCCGCGCCGTGCAGCCGGTCGATGCGGTTTCCGAGAGCATGGATGGCGGGCGAAAGGCCGAGCGCATCAAGCACGGTCAACCCGGTCGGCTGCATCAGAAGACCCGAACCAACGGGCGACGGATGCTCGAAGCGCTCGATCAATTCGACCCGATGGCCGGCACGCGCGAGGAACAATGCAGCAGCAAGCCCCGCAGGGCCCGCGCCGGCAATGCCGATATCCAATGGCTTCATGCCCGTCCCCGCTGCGTCTTCGTCAGTCCTGTTCCGCGTCATAGGCCGTGCGTGCGGCCCGGATCGCAGGATGGTTCTCCGAAGACCACTGCACGAGCGTGCGCAGAAGCGCAAGGAAGGAATGGCCTAGCGGCGTCAGCTTGTATTCGACGCTTGGCGGCTGGGTCGGGTAGACGGTGCGCGTGAGATAGCCATCACGCTGGAGGTCCCGCAACGTCTGGGTCAGCATGCGCTGGGAAATATCGGGAATGAAACGGCGCAGCTGCGAGAAGCGACGCGGCCCGTCGGCGAGGCCGAGGATCATCAGCGACGTCCATTTGCCGCCGACGCTGTCGAGCACATCGCGCACCGGACAATCATCCATCGACATCGGCACGCCATCGATGAGCATGACGCGCTCGCCATCGGCGCTGCCGACGATCTTGTTCATAGTCGGTTCCCTTCAGGTAACCACGGGAGAAAAAACTGCCTTCTTTACAGGCTCTATCAGATTACCAGATAAGAGCAAGTCTCAATAAGAGACCGACGTCCACGGGTTTGACGGCATCCCCCTGCCCCAGCCGAAACCCTGCCCAGAAAGGCATAGACATGACCGACACCATTCTCGTCACCGGCGCTTCCGGCCAGCTCGGCCGCCTCGTCCTCGACAACCTCATCGCTTCCGGCAAGGTCGCTCCCGCCAGCATCATCGCCGCGACCCGCGATGTCACAAAGCTGTCCGACTACGCCGCCAAGGGCGTGACCGTGCGCGCCGCAGATTTCGACGAGCCGGCTTCGCTCGACGCTGCCTTCACCGGCGTCGGCAAGGTCCTGATCATCTCCACCGACGCGCTCGGTGAAGCCGGCAAGCGCCTCGCACAGCACAAGGCTGCCGTCGCCGCCGCCAAGAAGGCCGGCGTCAAGCACATCCTCTACACCTCCATGCCGCAACCGGACGATTCGCTCGTCACCTTCGCCCCCGATCATCTCGGCACCGAAGAGGCCATCAAGGCGACCGGCATTCCCTACACGATCCTGCGCGACGGCTGGTATGCGGAAAACCTGTTCATGTCGCTGCCGCACGCGCTTGAGACGGGCTCCTGGTACACCTCGACGGGCCAGGGCAAGATCGCCCACATCACCCGCGCCGACACCGCCGCCGCTCTTGCCGGCGCCGTGCTGAAAGCCGGTAGCGAGAGCAAGATTTATACGCTGACGGGCACCAAGGCGCGCACGGCGGAAGAAATCGCCGCCATCGTCTCCGCCGCCACCGGCAAGCCGTTGAACGTCGTGCATGTCACGGATGCGCAGCTTGCCGAGGGCCTGAAGGGCGCCGGTCTGCCGGAAGGCTTCATCCCCACCATCGTCTCCTTCGACGCCAACACGCGCGAAGGCAAGATCGCAGCCGTCACCGGCGATGCGGAAGCGCTCTCCGGCCGCAAGCCGACCGCATTCGAGGATTTCGTCGCCGCCAGCAAGGCAGCGTTTCTCGGCTGATCACCAAACGATGCGGCGCTCCCAAGGGGCGCCGCATTGCCGTCAGACATCCTGACCGCAGGCGCGGCGGAAGCGGCGAACGCTCTCCGCCATGCCATATTCCAGCGCATCGGCCGTGAGGCCATGACCGATGGAGACCTCCTCGAGGCGCGGAATGCGGGCGACCAGCGCCGGCAGATTGGCGACAGTGAGATCATGGCCGGCATTCACACCGAGGCCGAGTTCGAAGGCGATATCCGCCGTTTCCCCCAGCAGTTCGACCATGCGCACGGCTTCCGCCGGATTGTCGTAGCAGCCGCCATAGGGGCCTGTGTAAAGCTCGATCCGGTCGGCGCCGAGATCGCGCGCGATCGTCAGCGATTCGCGGTCCGGCTCGCCATCGGCGAAGACCGACACGCGCAGGCCGAACTTCTTCAGCCGCTCGATGATGTTGCCGAGCAGATTGTGGTTCTTGCGGAAATCCCACCCATGGTCGGAGGTCGCCTGCGCCGGGTCATCCGGCACCAGCGTCACCTGCTCGGGGCGATGCTCCTCGATGAGGCGCATGAAATTGTCTTCCGGAAAACCTTCGATGTTGAATTCCGTACCGGAAAATTCGGTATCGATAAGGCTGCGGATCATGCCGAGATCGCTGAAGCGCACATGGCGCTGGTCCGGGCGCGGATGCACGGTCAGCCCGCTGGCGCCCGCTTCAAGCGCAATTCGGCCGATGCCCGTGACGCTCGGCCAGGGCAGGTCCCGGCGGTTGCGCAGCATGGCGATTGCGTTGAGATTGACCGACAGTTTCGCAGGCATGACGACGCGGGCTCCTATGGCTGAAAACAAGGTCTAGCGCGTTGTTTCCACAAGGGCAATCGCCGGAAAACACCAGATGACCGTACGCTGACCGACAATTGCCGCACACGTGGTCAACCACCTCTTGCTCATGATCAAGAATCACCGCTAAACTCATTGCGATTTGGGGATAGCGCCATCCTGGCCGCCTCTGTTCCGCAACCGGGAAGGATCTCAGGCAGCGACGATGGCCTCCTCTATGGCAACACCATGAGCAGGACGGACAGGCCGGCGTGCGATCTTGTGCGGCGTGCGCTTCATGCTGTCATCGCAAGCGAGACTTTTGCCCGTTCCGAGCGGCTGCGCTCCTTCCTTTCCTATGTCGTGGAAAACGAACTCGCCGGCAAGGCTGCCCAGCTCAAGGGCTACAGCATCGGCATAGACGTGTTCGGCCGGCCGCCGGGCTTCGACGCCGGCAACGATCCGCTGGTGCGCGTGCAGGCCGGCAAGCTGCGCAAGCTTCTCGACCAGTATTACGAAACGGAAGGCACTGCTGAACAGCTGCGCATCCGCGTGCCGCTCGGCAGCTACGTTCCGGAATACAGCGTCGCGCAAATCGGGCCGGATGCCGATGACGAACAGGCATCGAACACGGCAGAGGCGAACCGGCCTGCGCCCCAATACAGGCCGCGGCCTAAACGCTCCTGGCTTCCCAAACCCATCTCTTCGCCGCTTGCGCTGTTCTCGCTGCTGCCGCTGCTTTTTCTCGCGCCCTCCGTCTATCCGGAAGCCACCAGCGCTGCGATTGCCAAGGTGCAATTCGTACTTTCGGCGCACAACCGGCTGGGCAGCATGGCCGACGCCCTGCCGCAATTGCACATCCTGCAATGCTGGCCGCAGGGCGGCGAATGCAACGCGCTTGCCCGCGCCATCTCCAGCTCCGCGGAATATCACCGCACCGTGCACCTCGCCGATGCTCGCCAGACCAGCGCGCCGCCGCCCCTTTCCTACTCCATTCGCGTGGAAAACAGGCCGGACGGGCTTGGCGTCTATGCGCGGCTGATCCACGACCAATCCGGCGCCACGATCTACGCACGGCATTTTTCGCGCGACCAGCTGAAGAGCGACGCCGGCATCGCCTATGAGGCCGTCGCCTTCGCTGCCCGGACCCTGTCTGCGAGCGGGCCGCTTTACCGTCACGCCATCCGCATGGGCACGGCAAGCCGCGTGATGGAATGTCTCTTGCTTCACAGCCAGGCGACACCGCGCGGCACGCCGCGTCTTAACCCGCCGGCCGCCTGTATCGCGATACCAGACCCCGCTCTTGCAAAAGCGGCTATCGTCGACGAGGCCAGCGCCACCTTGACGCGATAGACTGGCCGTCGCTGCCGTCGGGCGGGAAACCAGCCCAGAAAATACATCCCTAGATATAACGATAGGCAGGCTCGAGCCTTGGGCCTATTTTACGAACCTGGGCGGATTAGTACTCTGTGCCGCTCCGGGTTCTCAAATCCGTGCACAATCTCCTTGCGAGATGGATTTGGAACCCTGGCAGGATCGCGTGCGGCTTATCGGCGGACAGGCTGATGGAGCAGCAATCGATAAAGGGGCGTTTTTCGCCGTCTCGATGTCCCGTCTCAACACGGGGTGCGGGCCGGCGATCGGGGGTAAGACATGACTGATCTTCTTATTTGCGGGCTGCTTTCATGATGACGAACGAGTCGAAGAAAGTACCCGCCGACGCCCGCTCAGGCGCGCGTAAATCCATTCGATACCTGCCCGTGGCGCCGCTTCCGGCAAATCTGCCGGCGGGACGCCTGGCCATTGCCGATATGGCCAATGCCTTTGGCGTGACGCATCGCACGCTGCATTTCTACGAGGAAAAGGGCCTGCTCACCGCAGCCCGCGTCGGGCCCATGCGCGTTTATGGTCCGGAAGAAATCCAGCAGATGGCGGTGGTCAACACCTGCCGCGAGACGGGCATGCCGGTCGCCGTCATCCAGGAATTGCTGGAGCGTCTTTCGTCCGCCGAAAGCCAGGACGATGCCGACACGATCTTCCGCACGGCGATGACCGCCCGCAAGCGCGAGCTGGCCGCCCAGCAATCGACGATCCGCCGCCAGATGCAGCAGATCAACGAATTGCTCGATTTCACCGGTGCGCTCGAGCCCGAGACCAACGACAACACGCCCCAGGCCCATCTGACATCGGCGGAACTGCGCTGCCTCACCCTGATGGCCGAGGGATATCCGACGAGCCGTATCGCGCGCGTCCTTGAAGTGGAGCCCGGCGAAGTGCAGGTGATGGAAAAGAACATCATCGCCAAGTTCAACAGCAACAACCGTTTCCAGGCCGTCGCCAAGGCGGTCATGCTCGGGATCGTCGGCCATTAAGGCTGGCGTTAAGCGGCCGGACATGATGACCGGCCTCTCGTCTCCGTCTCCTGAAAGACGGTTCCTCGTGCGGGTCCCTACTATCGCACGATGGTGAGCGTTTCCGCGGCGCGCGTAATGGCAGTGTAAAGCCAGCGTTCACGCGTGTCGCGGAATGCGAAACTCTCGTCGAACAGCACGACGTCGTTCCACTGCGAGCCCTGCGCCTTGTGCACGGTCAGCGCGTAGCCGAAATCGAACTCGTCGTAGCGCTTGCGCGTCGACCACGGGATCTCTTCCTCGATGTTCTCGAAGGCGGCTTTCAGGAGCTTGATCTTGGCAGCACCGCGATCCATGTCGTCGTCTTCCGGCCGGATCATCAGGTTGATGCCGGGCTTGACCGTCTCCTTCGACGAACTCATCACCTGCCAGAGCGAGCCGTTGAGCAGGCCCTTGGCCGGATCGTTGCGCAGGCACACCAGCTTGTCGCCGGACTGCGGATAGTCCGTCGTAAAACCCTTCAGTTCGCGAAGGCGCTGGTTGTAGCGCCGGCGCGTGCGGTTGGTGCCGACAAGCACCTGATCGGCCTCGAGTACCAGGGACTGATCCACCTCGTTGCGGCCGATGACACGGGCAGTACCATAGTCGCCATAGCCGATATCGTTGCCCTCGCGCACCTGCATGGCAAGGCGGATGATCGGATTGTCGCGTGCCTGCCGGTGGATGTCCGTCAGCAGATAATCCGGCTCCTGGTTGGTGAAATAGCCGCCGCCGGTGACGGGCGGCAGCTGGCCGGGATCGCCGAGCACCAGGATCGGCGTGCCGAAGCTCATGAGGTCGCGGCCGAGCGCCTCGTCGACCATCGAGCATTCGTCGACCACCACGAGCGCCGCCTTGGCGACCGGGCTCTGGCGGTTGATCGAAAACATCGGCGAGATCGAGGTCTTGCCCGTCTCCTCGTCCGACACCTCTTCCTCGCCGCGCGGGCGATAGATCAGCGAATGGATCGTCTTGGCATTGCTCGCGCCCTTGGAGCGCAACACCTGCGCCGCCTTGCCTGTGAAGGCGGCAAACAGCACCTCGCCATCGACATTTTCGGCAAAATGCCGCGCCAGCGTCGTCTTGCCCGTTCCGGCATAGCCGAACAGCCGGAAAAGCGGCTCGCGCCCATCCTTCAGCCACTTTGCGACGGCCTTGAGCGCTTCATCCTGTTGGGGTGCGAATTCCATGCCCGGACTTGGCAGGATTCGCGCCCGCGAAGCAAGGGGCGAGACCCCGTTCACCGGCCCTACAATCCGCCTACCCCCTGTTTTAGCCCTGTTCCCCACGGTGTTGCCGCTGTATGGAAAACCCGATCCACGGAGCGATGATGTGTCCCCCGCCTCCCCGAATCCAGACGAAACCGCATCCCGGCCCGCCGGTCTCGGACAGCTGCCGGCCGCCCTGCAATGGGCCTGCGTTGCCGGCCTGTCGCTGGTAACGACCACGCCGCTCTACATGACGGGCTTTCCGGCGGCGCTGATGATCGGCCCAATGCTTGCCGGCATCGTCGTGGCGCTCGCCGGCGGAACGATCCGCCTGCCGCGTTTCTGCTTCTTCGTCGTACAGATCGTTCTGGCCCTGATGATCGCCGGCACGGTGTCGCAGGATTTCGTCGCCACCTTCCTCAACAACTGGCTGCTCATCCTCGCCGTCGTCTTTTCGGTCATCGCGGTCAGCGCCTTCAGCGGCTGGATGATCGCGCGCACCGGCGTCCTGCCCGGAACGACCGCGATCTGGGGGTCTTCGGCGGGTGCGGCCTCCTCCATGCTGATGATGGCGGAAGCCTATGGCGCCGACATGCGCCTCGTCGCCTTCATGCAATATCTGCGCGTGCTGTTCGTCGCGAGCCTTGCCACGCTGGTCGCGCATTTTGCCGGCCATGAAGGTGCGGTCGCGCCGCCGCATGCCTGGTTCGAGCCGGTGCCCCTGCTTCCGCTCGTTGCGATGCTGGTCATCGGCACTCTCGCCGGCTTTGCCGCTCAGAAGCTGCGCATCCCGGCCGGCGCCTTCCTGCTGCCCTTTGCGCTTGCCTCGGTGCTCAACACGTCAGGCACCGTCACGATCATCCTGCCGCAATGGCTGCTGGTCATCGCGTTTGCGCTGCTCGGCTGGAATATCGGCCTCGGCTTCACGCGCGCCATCCTCCTGCATGCGCGCCGCGCCCTCTTGCCAACAGTGCTGTCCATCGTCGCGCTGCTCTGTTTCTCAGGTCTACTCGCGGCAGCGCTCGTCTTTCTGCTCGGCGTCGATCCGCTGACGGCCTATCTCGCCACCAGCCCCGGCAGCCTCGATTCCGTCGCCGTCATCGCCGCCTCCGCCAATGTCGACATCGCCTTCGTCATGACCTTGCAGACGGCACGGCTGATTCTCGTAACCTTCATCGGCCCGTGGCTCGCCCGCTTCGTGGCAGACAGGATCTAGCCGGCGTTCTCGAGAAGAATGGGCTTCCCATGCGGCGTCGCTTCGGCCGCGCGCGCCCAGCGATCGGAAAGCGCTGATTGTTCCGCCTCGCTTGCCACGCCACGCTCGGAAAGCAGCGAAGACAGGGCCGCCACCCAGCACTCGAAATAATCGGCGCCATCGACGGCACGGCCGGGTCGATGCACCTCACGCGACAGCGCCTCGGCCCATTCGGCCCAGGAAAACACGCCCTGCTCGTGCAACCGCACCGTCATCGCAAAAGCCTGTGCCTGCCAGGGCTCGGCGAAGACCGGATCACCCTCGGCGGATTTCGGCAAGCCGGGTGAATCGGCAAGCGTCTCACACCGGCTCAAGGTAACTCTCCCAGGCATCGATGGAGACGGTCAGACCGGGTGCGGCACCCTCGCCCCAGATCTCGCCGCCCTCGAAAACGACGGTATAGACCCATTGCGGGCTCTCGCCCTTGCCATGCGCATTGTCGTCGGGAAACACGAAAGAGCCCTGCACGGTCTCGACCACGCCGACCTTGTCGCGGGCATAACGCGGCAGGCGCGTGTGGGTCGTCGGGTTGAAATTGCGGGTGCGCACGCGGGCGCCGGCGGCAAAACGCGGTGCGGCCTCCACCGGCCGGTCGCAGGGACCGCCCTTGGCAAGCACGGCGGGCACCATATCCGCCTTCAACACACGCTTCGGCGCGGCGCCCTTTTCCAGCATGCGGCCCTCGGACAGTTCCTCGCCGCTAACAAATCCATGGCGCTGCAGCAGCATTTCGAGCGCGCGGATCCAGATCTCGTAGTAACTCGCAGCGAGATAGGTGGCCGGCGGGATGTTTTCGCGCGCATGCCGGCTCTCGTCGATCGTCCAGGCGCCGAAGGCACCGCAGGACAGCGTCAGGCCCAAAGCGCGCTTTTCCCAGTCGCCATGAAAATACGGCTCGTTCGGTTCCGGCGCGACGGGACCGAGACCATGCTGGCCGCCGAGATCGTGTGGCCCGTTCATGGCCGCGCCTCCGGCGCCAGCGCCAACCCGGTGCCGATCATGGCATCACGCGTCACGATATCGGCCAGCGCTTCCTGATCCAGCCCCTCGGTGCCTTCGGGGCGCTGCGGCACGACGAGGTAGCGCAGTTCGGCCGTCGAATCCCAGACGCGGATTTTCTGATCCTCCGGCAAGGTCACGCCGAATTCCGCCAAAACGCCGCGCGGATCGATAACGGCGCGCGAGCGATAGGCCGGTGCCTTGTACCAGACGGGCGGCAGGCCGAGCACGGACCAGGGGTAACAGGAGCACAAAGTGCAGACGACGAGATTGTGCGTCTCGCCATCGTTGAACACCGCCCGCATATGCTCGCCCTGCCGGCCGGTATAACCGAGGCTGGCGATGGCCGCCGTCGCATCCCGTTTCAGCCAGTCGGCGAAATCCGGCTCCGTCCAGGCCTTGGCCACGACGCGGGCACCGTTGCGCGGGCCGATCTTCGTCTCATAGGTCTCGACGATGACGTCGATCGCCTTGGGATCGATCAGTCCCTTCTCCGTCAGGATGGTTTCCAGCGCGCGAACCCGCGCTTCCATAGACGAGAAATGGTTGTCATGGTGGTGATGGTCGTCGTGGTCGTGATCATGCGACATGGCTGTCTCTCCGCCTTGCCAACTCATACGCCCCTAGCGCAGCATCGGCCAGAGGCTGGCGACGAGCAGCAGCGCCATGGTGATGTTGAACCATTTCAGCCGGACCGGAACGGACAGCCACTCGCGCAGTGCCGAGCCGAAGCCGGCCCAGGTCGAGACGCTCGGGAAATTGACGATGGCGAAGGCAATCCCGACGATCAGCACGCTCATCGTGTAATTGGCCGAATTCGTATAGGTCGCCATGGCGGAAACGGCCATGACCCAGGCCTTCGGATTGACCCACTGGAAGGCGGCGGCCTCGAGGAAGCTCATCGGCCGTGCGCCGGTTTTGCCCTCGCCGAGCGAGCGCGACGTGCCGATCTTCCAGGCGATCCAGACGAGATAGGCGCCGCCGGCGAATTTCAGCACCGTATAGACCAGCGGCACGGCCTCCAGCAGCGCGCCGAGCCCGAAACCGACGGCCAGCAGCAGCACGAGAAAGCCGACACCGATGCCGCACATATGCGGGATCGTGCGCACGAAACCGAAATTCACGCCCGAGGCGAACAGCATCATATTGTTCGGACCGGGCGTGATGGATGTCGTGAAGGCGAAGACCAGCAGCGCCAGAAAGATTTCGATCTGCATGGCAGTCTCTTGTGATCCGGATTGTTTTTTCCGATTGATAGTCCATCTCTTGGCGACGACCAGCCAATTCTTGTCATACATACAATTCGGATTGCTGATGTATGGCGTCTCTCGTGGAGTGCAGCATGAAAGCGGAACTACCGGCAGTCACCCTTCCCGGCGGACGACAGGTCCCCGCCCTTGGTCTCGGCACCTGGCATATGGGCGAAGGCGAGGCATCGATGGCCGAGGAGGCCGCAAGCCTGCGCGCCGGCCTCGATCTCGGCATGACCGTCATCGACACGGCGGAAATGTATGCCGATGGCGGTGCGGAGGAAGTTGTCGGCGAGGCCATCAAAGGACGGCGCGACGAGGTGTTCCTCGTCAGCAAGGTCCTGCCCTACAATGCCAGCCGCGCGGGCACGGTCGCCGCCTGTGAAGCCAGCCTCAAGCGGCTCGGCACCGACCATATCGAGCTCTACCTCCTGCACTGGCGCGGCCGCCATCCTTTCTCCGAGACGGTGGAGGCCTTCGAGACGCTGAAAGCGCAAGGCAAGATCGGCGCCTGGGGTGTCTCGAACTTCGACATTTCGGACATGCGGGAGCTTCTGGAAGATGCCGAGCCGCATCGTCCGGCCGCCAATCAGGTGCTCTACAATCTCGCCCGCCGCGGCATCGAATTCGATCTCCTGCGCTGGAGCCAGGTGCAGGGCATCCCGATCATGGCCTATTCGCCGCTCG
>NZ_CAMLFY010000052.1 GCF_946479415.1 uncultured Shinella sp.
CGGCCTTCGGCCTCGGCCCGAACTTCCGCATCTCCTATGCCACCTCGGAGGCTCAACTCGAGGAAGCCGGCAAGCGCATCCAGCGCTTCTGCGCCGCCTGCAAGTAAGCGACCTCACAAGCAACATGAAAAACCCGCCGGAGACGGCGGGTTTTTTGTTAGAGCCCGATCATCGTCAGCATGACGAAGGTGGCAAACAGGATGAAGTGCGTCATGCCCTCGATGGCGTTGGTCTCGCCGTCGTTGAGGTTGATGGCGGCGGCGATCAGGGTGATGGTGACCATTACCGTCTGGGTCGGTGACATCGCCATGACGAAAGGCTGGCCGGTATAGAGCGCGATCGCCTCCATGACGGGAACCGTCAGGATGACCGTCGAGAGCGATGCGCCCATGGCGATATTGACGACCGACTGCATGCGGTTGGCCAGCGCAGCGCGCAGCGCCGTCAGGATTTCCGGCGCGGCGGAGATCGCGGCGACGATGACGGCCATCAGCGCCGGCGGTGCGCCCGTTCCCTTGAGGCCGGCACCCAACAGCACGGACATGACTTCGGCCAGCGCGCCGATCAGCACCACGCCGATGACGATGATGACGATGGAGAGGGTGGCGGGCTCGCTGTCGTCAGGTGCCTTGCTGGGCAGGCCTTCTTTCCGCTCGGCACGGGGATAGGCATAGCTGAAGAAATAGCTGTGCGGACCGACCTGCATGCGCAGGAAGACGCCGTAGAGCGCGATCATCGCGCCGATGGTGAAGGCGGAATAGAGGTGCCAGCTCTCGCGCGGCACGAATTCCGGCACGACCATGGAAATGCCCATGGCCGTCAGGATCATCACGCCATAGGTCTTTCCCGAATCGTCGTTGTAGGGCTGCTCGCCGTGGCGGATGCCGCCGAGCAGGGCGGCAAGGCCAAGGATGCCGTTGATGTCGAGCATCACGGCGGCATAGATCGTGTCGCGCACCAGGGTCGGTGAACTCTCGCCCTGCATCATGATCGCGAGAACCACGACCTCCACCAGCACGGCGGCCAGCGTCAGGATCATCGTGCCATAGGGATCGCCGACCTTGGAGGCGAGGATTTCTGCGTGGTGCGCGATGCGCGTCGAAACGAGAATGATGGCCAAGACCAGCGCGAAGGCGGCGATCAGCACCGAAAGGCGCCCCATTTCCAGCAGGCTGTGCTCCGTCGCATAGGCGAGGATAGCGGCGGCGAGGCCGACGAAAAGGAAACGTTCCTTCAGGAGGCTGGAGAGCATGGGCGGCGGGTTCCTCGACGATCTACCCGTAGATGTAGACGAGGCGGGCAAAAAGAAAACGCCCGCGGAGCAGGATTCCGCGGGCGTCCGGTGGTGTATGCCTCTTCTATCCGGCCCTCGTGAGGCGAGGCCTGTCAGGAGCGGCTAACGGCCACCGCGAAGGCGCAAAGCGTCAGGCGACGTTTTCCAGCACAGGGTAGTCCGTGTAGCCCTTGGCGCCGCCGCCGTAGAAGGTGGCCTGATCGGGGGCGTTCAGCACGGTGTCGTTCTTCAGGCGCTCGACGAGATCGGGGTTCGAGATGAAGAGCTTGCCGAAGGCGACGAGGTCGGCCTTGCCGTCTTCCACCGCGTCGATGGCGAGTTCCCGGTTGTAGCCGTTGTTGACCATCCAGGCCGCCTTGCCGCCGGCCGCCGTGTAGGCTGCGCGAAGTGCCGCATAGTCGAAGGGCGTGTCGCCCTGCTGGTGCTCGCGCGAACCGCCGGTGGCGCCTTCGATGATGTGCACATAGGCGAGGTCATATTTGGCGAGACCTTCGACCACGTGGGTGAAGAGCGGCTGCGGGTTCGGGTCGAAGGCATCGTTGGCCGGCGTGACCGGGGAGATGCGGATCGCGGTGCGGCCGGCGCCGATCTCCGCGGTGATGGCGTCAGCGACCTGGAACAGCAGGCGGGCGCGGTTTTCGATCGAGCCACCGTATTCGTCGGTGCGCTGGTTGCTGCCCGAGCGGAGGAACTGGTCGATCAGGTAGCCGTTGGCGGCGTGGATCTCGACGCCGTCGAAGCCGGCATCGATGGCTGCGCGGGCCGCACGGCGATAGTCTTCGATGATGCCGGGAAGCTCGTCCTTGTCCAGAGCGCGGGGCTCGGAGGTTTCGGCGAAGCTGCCGGTGCCGTCGGCATTGATCAGGTAGGTCTTGGACTTGGCGCGGATCGCCGAGGGGGCGACCGGCTTGCCGCCGTCGGGCTGCAGCGTGTCATGCGAGATACGGCCGACATGCCACATCTGCACGACGATCTTGCCGCCGGCCTTATGCACGGCGTCCGTCACCTGTTTCCAGCCTTCGAGCGCCTCCGGCTTGTAGAGGCCCGGCACGTCGGCATAACCCTGGCCCTGGTGGGAGATGGCCGTGGCTTCGGTGATCAGCAGGCCGGCGGAGGCGCGCTGTTCATAATAGGCGGCGTTCAGCGTGTTCGGCACGGCACCCGGCGAACGGTTGCGCGTCAGCGGCGCCATGACGATACGGTTGGCAAGCTGGATGTCGCCGATCTTGATGGGGTCGAAGAGCGAAGTCATGGGAAGTCCTTTTTCTGGCTGGGAGAGGTGAGTATTTCTTTCGCAATTCCGGACGGAAAACCGCTTCACACTTTTCCTGGAATTGCTTGGAGGGCGCTGTTGATGTGGTGGAGAAACGCCGCGATCTTTTCGTCGTCGCGTTTGAAGAACACCCATTGGCCGACCTTGCGCGTCGTCACGAGACCGGCACGCTGCAAAGTGGCGAGATGGGCGGAGACGGTGGACTGCGAAAGGTCGCAACGCTTCTCGATCTGTCCGGCGCAAACGCCGAACTCGAGAGGATGTTCCTGTCCGGCGAAATGGACCTGCGGTTCCTTAAGCCAGGCCAGAATCTCCAGCCGCTTCGGATGGGCGAGCGCCTTGAGAATTTCGTCGGTGTCGGGTTCGGTCATATCTATCGGCGCTCGGCGATTTGTATATCGGATAATCCCGATATTGGGTTCGCACTTTGCCGATACAAGGGGTGCGCCGAAAAATCTTGCAAAGAAAAATCGGCAAAAAAAAGAGGGCCACAAGCGAAGCTTGGGCCCTGCAAGGTTGAAGGTTTTAGAACCTCCAGAGGGGAACAGCCAACGCGCGGCACTGGGAGGAGAAAGACCGCATGTGCATTGGCTGACCTGAATATGGGGTAGGGCTTGCGTTTCTTCAAGAGAAGCGCGTGCCAACTTTCGTAGCAAGGTTGAAAAACTGTTTCGCCTGTCCCAAGGCAAAAAAAGAGGGCCGCAAGATCAACTTGGGCCCTTTATAGTTTTGAAGGTAATAAAACCTCCAGAGGGGAACAGCTGGTGCGGTGGCACTGGGAGGAAAAAGCCACCGAAATGCATCAGCTGTCGGCGATATGATGGTTTTTTGGGCATACATCAATCTTTTAATGTGCATGCCAGCCATGCGTGAGGCGCAGGCCTTGCAAAAAGCCTTTCTCAGAAGTTCCAGTTGCGTGCCTTCGCCACGATGAAGTCCCTGAAAACCTTCAGTTTAGCAGAGTTCTTCATTTCGCTCGGATAGCAGAAATAGGTATCGAACGAGGGAATATCGGCGCTGACGGGCAGCTGTATAAGTCCCGGATCGCGCCCGACAATATAGTCAGGAAGCATCGCGATGCCGATCCCCAGCAGGGCCGCGCGCTTGATCGAGGTCTGGCTGTTGATTTGCAGGACGGAGGGGCGGGGATTGTCGGAATCGCGCCCGGCGATCTCCAGCCAGTTCACATCCAGCAGATAGTTCGGCGCCGGCTCGCCGAAGGTGATGATCTTGTGATTGTCGAGATCGTCGATCGACTGCGGCTCGCCGTAGCGGTTGATATAGGAGGGGGCTGCATAGATATGCATATGCACGGTGAACAGCCGCCGCTGAATGAGATCCGATTGCTGCGGCTCGCGCAGACGGATGGCGCAGTCCGCGTGGCGCATGTTCACGTCGAGCTCCTCGTTGTCGAGGATGAGCTGCACCTGCATATCGGGATAGAGTGCCAGAAATTCCTGCACCTTGTCCGTCAGCCAGCCCTGGCCGAGGCCGACCGTGGTGGTGATGCGCAGCTTGCCGCTCGGCTTTTCGGTATTTTCCGTCAGCTGCACGCGCACGCTTTCGAGCTTCATCAGCACATCGTGGGCGGTGCGATAGAGGATTTCACCCTGTTCGGTCAGGATCAGGCCGCGGGCATGGCGATGGAACAGCTTGATGCCGACATCCTGCTCAAGAGCGCTGACCTGGCGGCTGATCGCCGATTGCGACAGGTGCAGCTTGTCGGCCGCATGCGTGAAGGAGCCGGCCTCGGCCGCGGCATGAAAAATCCGCAGCTTGTCCCAGTCGAGCGCCATTCTATCCCCCATATGTCTCTAAGGCGGGGAGCGCTCGCTTCCCGCCTGGTTCGCTGATTCAACTGTTCCCACGGGGGCGTCACCGCCCCCTTTGTTGGCGGCTTCTACTCGGCCGCAATTGCGACAGGCATATGACCTGCAAGGTATTTTTCGGTTTCCAGCGCCGCCATGCAGCCCATGCCGGCAGCCGTAACCGCCTGGCGGTAGATATCGTCGGTGACATCGCCTGCGGCAAAGACGCCCGGCACGTCCGTCGCCGTGGAATCGGCAGCCGTCCACAGATAGCCGTTCGGCTTCTGGCGCAGCTTGCCCTTGAAGAGTTCGACGGCCGGCGCATGGCCGATGGCGACGAATACGCCGTCCGTCACCACGTCGCGCGTCTCGCCGGTCTTGACGTTGCGCAGCTTCACGCCGTTGACGGAGGCCGGCATCGGCGGCTTCGGATCGGCGCCGAGATATTCCACGACCTCATGATCCCAGACGATCTTGACGTTCTCCTTGGCGAACAGGCGTTCCTGAAGGATGCGTTCGGCGCGGAAGGAATCGCGGCGGTGCACGACCGTCACGGTCTTGGCGAGGTTGGAGAGGTAAAGCGCCTCTTCAACGGCCGAGTTGCCGCCGCCGACCACGATGACGTCCTTGTTGCGATAGAAGAAGCCGTCGCAGGTGGCGCAGGCCGAGACGCCGAAGCCCATGAACTTGTGTTCGGTATCAATGCCGAGCCACTTGGCCTTGGCTCCCGTGGCGATGATCAGCGCGTCGGCGGTCCATTCGGTGCCGCTGTCGGTGGAGATGCGGAAGGGACGCACGTCGAGGTCGACATTGGTGACGAGGTCGTTGACGATCTCGGCGCCGACATGTTGCGCCTGCTTGAGCATCTGCTCCATCATCCACGGGCCTTGAACCGGATCGGCATAACCCGGATAGTTTTCCACATCCGTGGTGATCATCAGCTGGCCGCCCTGTTCCATGCCGGCGATCAGCACCGGCTCCAGCATCGCGCGGGCGGTATAGATGGCGGCGGTGTAGCCGGCGGGGCCGGATCCGATGATCAGAACCTTGACGTGCCGCTTGGAAGCAGAGGGGGTGGACATGGTCGTTCCTTCCGGGGCAAAAGAGCCCCTCAATCGGCCTGCCCGCGCGTATGCGTCAGGGCACGGGCCAGCGTGTATGTCTTCAACGCTCATTTATGAGGGGAGTGTACATGGTTTCAAGTGTTAACGGGGCTTTGCCAACAGGCAAGCGAAGGCGCGTGACATATTTGTGCCGCTTGCGGTAACAATGTTGCGCTGATGCGGCGATTCGGGTCACTTCCGGTCGCCATTCCGAAAGGTTTTTACACCCCCATGTTTCGCGCCGAACTCGACGCCATCGACATCCGCATCCTGAAGGAGCTTCAGGCCGACGGCCGGATGACCAATGTGGAGCTGGCCGCGCGCGCCGGCATCTCCGCGCCGCCCTGCCTGCGCCGGGTGCGCAAGCTGGAGGAGGCCGGCATCATCGAGGGCTACACCGCGATGCTGAACGCGCCAGCACTTGGCTACGACCTCGTTGCCTTCTGCATGGTCGGCCTCAAGCACCAGTCGGAAGCCAACCTCAAGGCCTTTGCGGCGGCGACCGGCGAATGGCCGATGGTCCGCCAGGCCTGGATGGTCTCCGGCGACAGCGACTTCTTGCTCCATTGCGTCGCCGAAAACCTGACCCGCTTCCAGGATTTCGTCATCGAGGAACTGACCGCCAATGCGCAGGTCGATACCGTGCGCACGATGCTGACGATCCGCCAGGTCAAGAAGGTCGGGCTGGTCGAGTTGTGAGAGGCGGGAGACCGCCGGCAGCATAGGTTTGGGGAATGACGATGGAGACGGACAAGGCGCGCATCAGTGCGATCATCATCACGAAGAATGAAGCGAGCCTGATCGGTGCCTGCCTTGCCAGTCTCGCCTTCTGCGACGAGATCATCGTCGTCGACAGTCTGAGCGAGGATGAAACGCAGTCGATCGCGGCGGCGGCGGGCGCACGGGTTCTGGAGCGCCCCTTTGCCGGATTTGGCGCCCAGAAGGAATTCGCCCGCCAGCAGGCAAGCCACGAATGGGTGCTCTCGCTGGATGCCGACGAGCGGATCCCCCCGGAGCTCGCAGCCGAAATCATGGAAACATTGGCCCGACCCGGTTTCGACGCCTACCGCATTCCGCGTCTTTCGTCGTTTCTCGGCCGGCCGTTTCGGCATTCGGGCTGGTGGCCGGACGAGCCTCTGCGGCTTTTCAGGGCCGATCGCGCGCGCTTCAATGAAAAGCTGGTTCACGAGTTTCTCGAAACCGACGCCGAGATCGGAACGTTGCGACATGCGATGACACATGATTCCGTGCGCAGCATCGATCAGGCCCTTGAAAAGAGCCGGCACTATTCGACGCTCGGCGCAAGGCAGCTCGCCGCGGCCAACCGCAAGCCCACGGTGCTGTCCGCCGTGGTGCATGGTGTCGGCGCCTTCTTCAAGACGTATATCCTCAAGCGCGGCTTTCTCGACGGGCAGGAAGGCCTGATCAATGCGGTGCTGCATTCCAACACGATCTTCTGGAAATATGCCAAAGGCTGGGAGCTGACCCGCCGTTGAGCAGCCGTTACCGGCGTGCTGCGATAGCGTCGCGATAAAGCGCGACGTGCCTATCGGCAATTCGGCCGGGCGCGAACATCAGACGACTGCGCTCCCTGGCGCGTACGCCCATGGCGGCACGGCGCTCTGGGTCCTCCACCAGCGCGACAAGCCGTTCGGCAAGGCCGGATGCGTCACCGACGTCTGCAAGGAGGCCGGTTTCGCCATCGGCGACCACTTCCGGGATACCGCCGGCCCGTGTAGCAACCACCGGCTTGCCTGCCCACTGGCCTTCGCAAAGACTGGAACCCAGTCCCTCTTCGCGAGAGGAAAGGGTAAGGATATCGGAGCCATGGATGAGGTTGATCACGTCGTCCCGCCAGCCGAGCGACACGACATTGGGAAGTGATGCGGCGCGCGCAGCAACTGCGCCAGCGAGGGGACCATCGCCGGCGAGCACCAGCGTCGCCTGCGGAATGCGCCTGGCCGCGCGCTCCCAGGCGGTAAGCAGGGTGTCGTGGTCCTTCTCCTGCGAAAGGGCGGCGACGCAGAGGATGACGATGCGGTCTTCTTCGAGGCCTGCGCGCTCGCGAAAAGCCGTTTCATGGCTTTTTGCATCGACGGCGTCATGAATGACCGTGATTTTCGCGGCGTTTACGCCGCCGGCGACAAGCTGTTCGCGCGCAGCATTGGAAACCGCGGCGAAACGATCGACCAGCTTGTAGGTGAGGCCGCCGGAAATCCGGTAGGCATTGCGGCGCGACACCACCAGGGGAATATCGAGCCCGACCCGCGCGAGCAGTGCCAGCTTGTGCGCCGGGCTGGTATGGGCGTGGATGAGGTCGAAGTTCCCCGAGCGGAGCAGCCGTCGTACCGCGCGAAGGGAGGAGACGTCGAGAAAGCCGCGGTTTCCGCAAGCGGTGCTTTCGAAACGATGCCCAAGGCGCGCCATGAGCGGGGATCCGGCGGGGACGGCGACGTGGTGCTCCACGGCGGGATCCATGTTTTCGAGAAGCAGTGCAAACTGGTTCTCGCCACCGCGCCAGAGCAGGCTGTTGGAGAGATGCAGCACTCTCATCAGGAGCGTTCGCGATTGAAGAGCGCTTTCACACGCCCGGCAAAGCCGGCGGCGATTTCGTCGTAGCTCTGGCGTGCAGCCTGCCCGAAACGCTGCTTTTGCGCATCCGGCATGGCGATCGCGGTCTCGATCGCTTTTTCCAGCGCTGCCGGAGAAACGAAGAAGCACGTGCCGAGATGGCGCGGTTCCGTTCGCTCGAAATCGACGAGAAGGCCGTTCTGAGGGGTGATGTGCTCGTTCATTGGCGGGGCATTCGTGGCGATGACGAGCGCGCCGACCGACATGCTTTCCACCAGATGATGCCCCCATCCCTCGGCGCGCGAGGGGCAGAGGTGGATGCCGAGGCCGTTTTGCAGGGCGCGCAGTTCGTCGTCGTCGAGATAGCCGCTGAGCAACCGGACATTGGCCGGAACGGCCTTCGGCGCGAGGTGCTCTTTCTGGATGAGCACGAGTTCGGGCCATTCCGGATGCTTTTCCCAGAGCGCCAGAATGTCTTCCGTTCCCTTGAGCGTGCTGCCGCCCGCCACATGCAGGAACCCGCTCCAGTTTCGGGCTACGGAAGGATCGAAGCGGTCTTCGGAGGTAAAGCCGAGATAGGTCGTCGGCGCGCCGAGCGCTTTGAAAATCTCTTCGGCGTGCCGCGACTTGGCCAGGACCATGTCGATCTTCTTCAGCCGGCCGAGATGGCGGCGGGGAAAACGCTCCTGGTTGGGAATGACCATGTGCCGGCCGGCCGCCGAAAACCAGCGCGGGAACACACGCTCGATGTGAATGATCAGGTCGGCGCGCTTGCGCCTCAACAGGCGATCGACGAGGCTGCGGTCGCGAATGCCGGCACTTGCGATATTTTTGCCGGCGTCCGTCGAATCCATGGCGAAAAACAGGAGCTCGATGTCCTTGGTCAGGCCGAACTTGCTGTCCTTGCCGACGACAAGCGTATCGTATGGCAGATCTCTATCGAGGGCCAGGCGGTAGATCCGTCCAAGCGCCGCGGCCTCGCCTTCGATGGTGAAGCGCGTTGCGGCGTGCCGCCTTGCATTGCTGCCGGCGGCGGCGCGGCGTGCGGGATCGTCCATGAAGACAGCCGTTGCGGTCGCCATCGCGCCGGTATCGCCGGCAGGTATGACGGTGCCGGTTTCGGCTTCGCCGGCGAGGAGTTCGCCGAACGCGCCGACATCCGTCGCCACGACCGGAACGCCGCTCGCCATCGCTTCGAGCGGTGTCAGCCCGAAACCTTCCCAGCGCTGGGGGGCGATGAAGAGATCGAGCGCCTTATACCATTCGTTGATATTCGTATGTTCGCCCACGAACAGGATACGGTCTTCCAGCCCCGCGGCCCGCGCCCTTTCCTTCAGGCCATTCTCGAATTCGACATGCTGGGCCGTCGCGCGGCCGGCGACGATCGCCGACCAGTCCGGCCGCTGCGGCAAAAGGGCAATCATCGCATCGACGAAAAGGTCCGTTCCCTTCTGGTGGCGGACACGGCCGAAGCAGCCGATGTATTTTTGCACGGCGTCGAGGCCAAGCGCCGCCTTGGCGGCGGCTTTGTCGGCAGGAGGTGAAAAGCGTTCGGGATCGATACCGTGCATGACCACGGTGCTGGGGACCTCGAGATAGGATGCCGTCTTCGCACTCGTCGCGACGACAGCATCCATTCGCGAAATCAGGAACTTCGTCCAAACGGTATGGCGACGCTGCGATGCGGAGGTGAAAACCAGCTTCAGCTTCATGCGCAGGAGATCGCGCAGGATGATGCCCGGCAGCATTTCGAGGTTGCGCCTCGCATGCCAGATGCGCGCCTTTTTACTCCGGGGTGGCGTCCAAAGGGAGAACAGGTCGCGCCAGCGCAGTTTTGGCAACGTGTCCGGCAGACCGGGGCCGAGGGTGGCGACCGCCTGGCCGAGGCTGTTCTGTACGGGAACAAGCTGGATAATCGTCGAGGTCACGCCGGACAGGCGGCGCTTGAAGTTGGGCGCGATGACCTCGACGTCGCGGATATCCGGTCTGTGCGGCATGGAACCGACGATCAGCCCCAGGTAACGTCGAGGATCTCGTAGGCCTTGGAACCGCCGGGCGCGTTCACTTCGATCGAATCGCCGACTTCCTTGCCGATGAGGGCGCGGGCGATGGGTGAGGAGATGGAGATGCGGCCCTGCTTCACGTCGGCTTCCTGGTCGCCGACGATCTGGTAGACCTTCTCTTCCTCGGTGTCCTCGTCGACGAGCTTCACCTTTGCGCCGAACTTGATCTTCGAGCCGGACATCTTCGAGAGGTCGATGACCTCGGCGCGCGCGACGTAGTCTTCCAGCTCCGTGATGCGGCCTTCATTGTGGCTCTGGGCTTCCTTGGCGGCATGGTACTCGGCATTTTCCGAAAGGTCGCCATGGGCGCGCGCTTCGGCGATCGCCTCGATGATTCGCGGACGCTCTTCCTGCTGACGCCAGCGCAGTTCTTCCTGCAGCTTGACGAAACCGCCGTGAGTCATCGGTACCTTTTCAACCATTTTATCCCGTCCTTCAGACCGCGCCGCGCAAGCTTTCGCCTGCGTGAACGCAAAAGAAAACGGTCTCCGGAGAAGAATCCCCGGAACCGTCGAAAGCGTTTGAACGATCCTTATAGCAGATTACGGGCGCCAAAAGCCAGTTTTTTTGCCGCACGGCGTCGGGGTGCCCACAGGTGCTGGAACAATCCCCTGGTGCTGCCGTTAGCAAAACATCCCGGGAGGCGCACAGCATGACGATCGGCAATTCCATCCATATCGAGGGCAGGGTCAACGCTCACCGGCGCCTGCTGGTGGAGCTGCTGTCCATTGTCGCGACCATTCCCGAAGCGCGCGCCGCGCTCATCGCCATGGCGCGGGACAATGAAACCGTCAACGACCACGAGGAGGACCCGGGCATCGAGCCCGACGCCGCCTTCGCCGCCCAGCAGATCGCCGACGATGAGCTGCGCGGCATCCTGAAAGCGGCAATGGCCCGCCTCGAAACCAAACCGTGAGGAACAGATCATGGGCGTGATGAACAAGATTTCCGGCTACTTCAAACAGTTTGCCGGCGAGGTATCCGGCGACCAGGCGCTGCATGACGCCGGGCGCCGCGAGGTGGGCTATGAGGAGAAGGATGAACAGGTGGTGCCCGTCGAGCCCCGCACGGTGCCGGGCGCCGAAAGTGTCGTCTCCGCCCAGACGGGGCGCAAGGAGATCATCGAGGCGGATGCCGTGCCGCAATTTGCCGTATCCCAGGCCGGGCGCAGCAATGACGGTATCGTCAGCGCCAAGCCGCGCGTCATTACCGGCAGCGACGATGCCACCATTCACCGCACGCCACCGGGCATGGAAACGTCTGCCCGTGACTGGTCCGTCGGCTTCGATGAGAACGCGCCGCGGCAGGATACGCCGGCCCCTGTCGTCAATTATTCGGATCCCGAGCAGCTGAAGCTATATCGCCTCATCCCGATCGCCGCCGCAACCGATACCAACTGGGATCTTGCGCCCAACCAGGGTGAGGTCGTGGTACGGGCGCGCTCCAGCGGCGATGCGCGCGTCGTTGCGGCGGAAGCGGAACTGGATTTCATGGAGATCGACGCATTGCCCGGTGACGGCAATTCCACGACCTCGTCGAGCGCCTTCCGCAGCGAGAAACTTTACACCGTCGTCGACGAGGCGGCTGGAACCTATCCGCTCGACGGCCCGCGCGAAGTGGTTGCCGGCACCGTTCGTGTTGACAATATCCGACCCACCGAACTTTAGGAGGCTTTCATGAGCCGCAGCCAATCCGCCCGCACGGCCGCCAAGCAGCGGGATATCCAGGACGAGGTGGCGCAAGCCGACGAAAAGGGTGGCAGCAAAAAGCCGAAGGCCATGCAGGCCGGCGCGCGGCTCTATCCCGTGCCGCCCTTTCCCAAACAGCATCAGGCCAAGCCGGGTATCGAGGCCAAGATCGATCCGCCGCCGATGTATGATGCACCCTTTTACAAAGGTTCGGAGAAGCTGAAGGGCAAAGTGGCGCTGATCACCGGCGGCGATTCCGGCATCGGGCGCGCCGTTGCCGTGCTTTTTGCGCGCGAGGGCGCCGATATCGCGATCGCCTATCTTGCCGAAGGTACGGATGCGAAAGAGACGATCGCGGCCGTCGAAGCCGAGGGCCAGCGCTGCATCGCTTTTGCCGGCGACGTCAAGGACAAGGCCTTCTGCGCCCATACGGTGAAATGCGTGGTCAAGGA
Organism: uncultured Shinella sp.; assembly: GCF_946479415.1. The sequence goes on from NZ_CAMLFY010000052.1 coordinate 12,253, forward strand.
TCTAGGCGGGCTCGACATCCTCGTCAACAATGCCGCCTTCCAGGTGCACACGAAGGATATTCTCGACCTCTCCGAAGAGCATTTTGACGAGACGCTCAAGACCAATCTCTACGGTTATTTCTTCATGGCGCAGGCCGCCGTTGCGCATATGGAACCGGGATCGGCTATCATCAATACCGGCTCGGTCACGGGTCTCGAAGGTTCGAAGGACCTGCTCGACTATTCGATGACGAAGGGCGGCATCCACGCCTTCACGCGGTCGCTTGCCGGCCAGCTCGTGCCGCGCGGCATCCGCGTCAATGCGGTGGCGCCGGGGCCGGTCTGGACGCCGCTCAACCCGTCCGACAAGCAGGCCGAGGATGTCGCTAAATTCGGTGCCAACACGCCGATGAAGAGGCCGGCCCAGCCGGAGGAACTGGCGCCAGCTTATGTCTTCCTCGCCTCGCCGCAGTGCTCCAGCTACATAACGGGCGAGGTGCTGCCGATCATCGGCGGCTATTAAGCCGGGTCCGACGAGGGTGTGAGACTGTCCATTCGCGTCAGTGATCGCAGAAGGTGATGACGACGCAGTTGCCCGTTGCCGGGACTGTCTTCCGCTGAACCTGCTTTTTTTCCACGACGGTCGGCTGTTTTTCGGCGACGACGCGCTGTTTCGTCTTCGGGGTGCGGGCGACCGGGCGCTCCTTGACGGGTTTTTCGCGCGTAGCCGTGCGCGCCTTGGCCGGCTTCTCCTTCTTCTCGCGCACGATCTTCGTCGGTTCGGCCTTCTTCGGCGTGAAGCAGATGCCGCTGCTGCTGAGGTCCTGGCCTTCGGGGCATGTCTTCGCCACGCACTGCTCGCCGACCTTGTCCTCGAGAGGCGAGCAGACGAGCGGGCAGACGCGCCCGTTGCGCGTCTTCATGGCGTCGAGCGCCGCCATGGTCGCGGCCGTGGTTTCGAAGGAGAGCTTGGTTTCGCGGTTGAAGATTTCCATCGCCGTGCGCGTCCGCCGGCCCCATTTGCCATCCGGCGTTCCGGGCTCGCAGCCGAGGCGGTCGAGTTCCTTCTGCTGGGCGAGCGCCAGCTCTTCGGATGTCGGGGCGGGCTGGGTCGTGACCTGCAGCGCGTCGTCGCGCTTTTCGTCGAGCAGAAGGGGCGGCTTCTTCTCGGTTTCCACGGGAAGGGCGGCGACTTCGATCTCGGCCTGCTTTTTCAGCCGTTCGGCCTCCGCCTCGACGGCGGCCTTCGCCTCTGCCTCGGCCTTGGCGATAGCGGCCTGCGCGTCGGCTTCCGCTTTGGCAGCCGCCGCTTTCGCATCCGCTTCCGCCTTGGCTGCGGCCTCGGCCAGAGCGTCCGCTTCCGCTTTTGCAATTGCCTGTGCCCTGGCCTCTGCTTCGGCCTTTGCGGCAGCGGCGGCTTTTGCGTCGGCCTCGGCCTTGGCTGCGGCTTGCAACTTGGCATCCGCCTCCGCTTTCGCGGCGGCCTCGGCCCTTGCATCGGCTTCTGCCTTCGCTGCGGCGGCGGCCTGTGCATCCGCCTCAGCCTTTGCGGCGGCAGCAGCCTTGGCGTCGGCTTCCGCCCTGGCATCGGCCTCAGCCTTGGTCTTCGCATCGGCTGCCTGCTGCGCCTTTTCCGCGCGAAGATCGGCAAGGGCGAGCTTGGCGAGCGTAGAGAAGGCGCAGGTGCCGAAGCGGGTCAGGTGGTCGTTGAAAAGGTCCTCATCGCCCTTGTCGGCAATGGCAGCCCAATGGGCGGCCGCATCGCGGCAGGCATCGATCTCCGGTTCCTTCTTCTCCGGCACCACGATTTCCTGCGGCGCCTTGAGATAGATGCTGGTGCCGGGAAGACGACCATATTCGAAAGGTGTCTGCCGCCCGTCGGTCCTTTGCTGCACGTCGTCGGCAACCTTGCGGAAGAGCAGGCTGAGCTCCAGGCCGGGCGTTTCCAGATGGTCTAGCAGGGCGGCCGCATAGGGGCTGTGCTGCCCCTGGCCGTCTTCAGCGACCGTGCCTGCGGCAGCGGCGTAGCTGACCAGAACGCCCGGAAAGGTTTCGACCTTGGCGAGGCCGCGACTTATCGAGCGGGTCTTGTTCGGGCTCGACATTGTTTGAAGGAACGGATTGTCGCGGCAGGCGTCGAGCAGAACGAGCTTCACGCCCTTCGCGCTTTCGACGGCGGACAGGACGTCTTCCAGCGAAATCGTCTCGAATTTCACGCGAAGATCGGATTTGAGGCGTGCATCGGTTGGGATCAGATAGTTGCGGCCCTGCAATTCCATGCCATGGCCGGCATAGTAGACGAGGGCGAGCTGTGTGTCGGCAGCGCGTTCGCTGAAATCGGCAAGCTCCCGCTCGAAGGTTGCTTTCGACAGGTTGGTGCGCAGGCTCACGTCGAAACCGAGCCGTTCGAGCGCCGCCGCGATCGCCTTGGCATCCGTGCCGGGATTGGGCAGGACGGAGGCGTGGTCGTAGCTTGAATTTCCGATGACGAGGGCGACGCGCTCGCTGGCCGCGGCAATGGACGCGCCAAGCCCGGCCATGACCAAAGCCATGACCGCAAAGCGCAGCAATCGCCATGCCATCCCAATCATCGGATACCCCGGATCCCCGTCTTTCCACCGTCGCTGAAATCGCGTTCTTACACAAGGCTCTGACGGCAACGCCTGCTTGCCTATTCGAAATCGACCCCGTCTGTTCCACGGATGGTGGGTATAAAAAAAGCCGGGCGGTGGGACCGCCCGGCTCTCAACAGATCGGAAAATCCGTGGCTCAGAAGTACGACTGCAACGGGCGCACTTCGAGCTGACCCTGCTTGAGCGCCTTGATCGCCTGGGCGGCGGCGAGCGCGCCGGCCATGGTCGTGTAGTAGGGCACCTTCTGCATCAGTGCGGCGCGGCGCAGCGACTTCGAGTCCGAGATCGCCTTGTTGCCGTCGGTTGTGTTGATGACGAGTTGTACCTGGCGGTTGCGGATGGCGTCCTCGATATGCGGACGTCCCTCCTGTACCTTGTTGACCTTGATCGCCTCGATGCCGTTTTCCGCGAGGAAGCGGGCGGTGCCGGAGGTCGCCATGACCTTGAAGCCGATCTCGGTGAGCAGGCGCACGGCCGTCAGCACACGATCCTTGTCGCCATCCCGCACCGACACGAAGACGGTGCCTTCGCGCGGCAGGTCGACGCCGGCGCCGAGCTGCGACTTGGCGAAGGCCAGCGCGAAATCCGTGTCGAGGCCGATGACTTCGCCGGTCGAGCGCATTTCCGGGCCAAGCAGCGTATCGACGCCCGGGAAGCGGGCGAAGGGGAACACGGCTTCCTTGACGGCGATGTGCTTGAGGTTGCGTGGATCGGGCTTCTTGCCATAGGCGCCGATGGCTGCATCGAGGCCTTCGCCGGCCATGACGCGGGCGGCGATCTTGGCGATCGGCGCGCCGATGGTCTTGGCGACGAAAGGCACCGTGCGCGAGGCGCGCGGGTTCACTTCGAGCACGTAGATCGTGCCGTCCTTGATGGCGTATTGCACGTTCATCAGGCCGCCGACGTTGAGCGCCTTGGCCAGCGCCTTCGTCTGGCGCTCCAACTCGTCGACGATCTCGGTGGAGAGCGTGTGGACCGGCAGCGAGCAGGCACTATCGCCCGAGTGGATGCCGGCTTCCTCGATATGCTCCATGATGCCGGAGACGAAGACATCCTTGCCGTCGCAGAGCGCGTCGACGTCGACTTCCACGGCGTTCGACAGGTAGCTGTCGAAGAGCAGCGGGTTCTTGCCGAGCAGCGTGTTGATCTGGCCGGTCTTGTCGTTCGGGTAGCGCTGCTTGATGTCCTCAGGCACCAGTTCCGGAACCGTGTCGAGCAGGTAGGTCTGCAGCATCGATTCCGAATGGATGATCTGCATGGCGCGGCCGCCGAGCACGTAGGACGGGCGCACGACGAGCGGGAAGCCGATCTCGCCGGCGACCAGGCGGGCCTGCTCGACCGAATAGGCGATGCCGTTGTTCGGCTGGGCGAGATCCAGCTTCTGCAGGAGCTTCTGGAAGCGGTCGCGGTCTTCGGCGAGGTCGATCATGTCGGGCGCGGTGCCGAGGATCGGAATGCCATTCTTCTCCAGCGCTTCGGCCAGCTTCAGCGGCGTCTGGCCACCGAACTGCACGATGACGCCGACGAGCTCGCCATTGGTCTGCTCGGCCTTCAGGATCTCGATCACGTCTTCGGCCGTCAGCGGCTCGAAATAGAGGCGATCAGAGGTGTCGTAGTCGGTCGAAACGGTTTCCGGGTTGCAGTTGACCATGATCGCTTCATAGCCGGCATCCTTCAGCGCGAAGGCGGCGTGGCAGCAGCAATAGTCGAACTCGATGCCCTGGCCGATGCGGTTCGGGCCGCCGCCGAGGATGACGACCTTCTTGCGATCCGAAATGCCGGCTTCCGAGCGTGTTTCGCCCGCGAACGGCGTCTCGTAGGTCGAGTACATATAGGCGGTCGGCGAAGCGAATTCGGCAGCGCAGGTATCGATGCGCTTGAAGACCGGGCGGACGTTCAGGCCGTTGCGCAGCTCCGCGACTTCCTTCGGGCGCTTGCCCGAGAGCGTGGCGAGGCGGGCGTCGGAGAAGCCCATGGCCTTCAGCATGCGCAGGTTTTCAGCGTCGGCCGGCAGGCCGTGCTCGCGGATGCGCGCCTCCATGTCGACGATGGCCTTGAACTGCTCCAGGAACCACGGGTCGATCTTGGAACCTTCATGCGCTTCTTCGAGCGACAGGCCGAGGCGCAGCGCCTGGGCGACCATGCGCAGGCGATCCGGCGTCGGCGTGGAGATCGCGGCGCGGATCGCGTTCTTGTCGTTGCCGTCGCCAAGGCCCGGGATTTCGATCTCGTCGAGGCCGGTCAGGCCGGTTTCGAGACCGCGCAGCGCCTTTTGCAGCGATTCGGCGAAGGTGCGACCGATGGCCATGACTTCACCGACCGACTTCATCGCGGTGGTCAGTGTCGGCTCGGCGCCGGGGAATTTTTCGAAGGCGAAACGCGGGATCTTGGTGACGACGTAGTCGATTGACGGTTCAAACGATGCCGGGGTCGCGCCGCCGGTGATGTCGTTTTCCAGTTCGTCCAGCGTGTAGCCGATCGCGAGCTTCGCTGCGATCTTGGCGATCGGGAAGCCGGTGGCCTTGGACGCCAGAGCCGACGAGCGCGAGACGCGCGGGTTCATTTCGATGACGACGAGGCGGCCATTGGCAGGATTGACGGCGAACTGCACGTTCGAGCCGCCGGTTTCCACGCCGATCTCGCGCAGCACCGCAATCGATGCGTTGCGCATGATCTGGTATTCCTTGTCCGTCAGGGTCAAGGCCGGGGCGACGGTGATCGAGTCACCGGTATGCACGCCCATCGGGTCGATGTTCTCGATGGAGCAGATGATGATGCAGTTATCCGCCTTGTCGCGGACGACCTCCATCTCATATTCCTTCCAGCCGAGCACCGACTCTTCGATCAGCACTTCCGTCGTCGGCGAGGCATCGAGGCCGGAATTGATGATCTCGAAGAATTCCGAGCGGTTATAGGCGATGCCGCCGCCGGTGCCGCCGAGCGTGAAGGACGGGCGGATGATGGCGGGCAGGCCGATGACGTCGAGCGCCTGCGCGCCGATCGCCATGGCATGGCTCATATAGCGCTGCTTGCGGTCGGTCTCGCCGAGGTTCCACTGGTTTTCCAGCTCGTCCAGCGCCTTGTCGAGTGCATCGCCCGAGAGCTCGGCCTTCAGCTTGGCGCGCTGGGCTTCGTGGACCTTGCGGTCCTGGTCCTTGATCTCGGTGGCGTTGGCGAGCAGCGACTTCGGCGTTTCCAGGCCGATGCGGGCCATCGCTTCGCGGAAGAGGGCGCGGTCTTCGGCCATGTCGATGGCGGCAGGCTTGGCGCCGATCATCTCGACATTGTAGCGGTCGAGAACGCCCATGCGCTTCAGGGAGAGCGCGGTGTTGAGCGCCGTCTGGCCGCCCATGGTGGGCAGCAGCGCGTCCGGGCGCTCCTTGGCGATGATCTTGGCAACGACTTCCGGCGTGATCGGCTCGACGTAAGTGGCGTCGGCGAGACCCGGATCGGTCATGATTGTTGCCGGGTTGGAGTTGACGAGGATGACGCGGTAGCCTTCCTCCTTCAGCGCCTTGCAGGCCTGGGTGCCGGAATAGTCGAATTCGCAGGCCTGACCGATGACGATCGGCCCCGCGCCGATGATGAGGATCGATTTCAAATCTTGGCGCTTGGGCATCTCTCTATCCAATCTTCCGCGTGCGCGAAAAACCGGCATGGCGATGGGTTCACCGGGCCGGGCGCGCAAAAATGGTCTTTCAAGGCTAGAAGCGGCTTATAGGCAAATGACAGGGGGAGCGGAACCCCGAAAATCACGCAATCGACAGGAAAAGTGCAGGGGCTGTTCCCCTGCCGCATGCCGGCGATATAACAGGCGGCCCTTTGGCCCGCTTCGCAAGGGTTTGTCTAACCATGTCGGGACCAAGACGCATATCGATTCGGGGAGGGGAAACATGCTGGCGCAGGAAACCGATGTGCTGATCGTCGGGGCGGGGCCGACGGGCCTTGCGCTCGCCGTTACCCTCCAACAGGCCGGCATCCGCCCCGTCATCGTCGACCAGCTTGCAGCGGGTCAGAACACCTCGCGTGCCGCTGTCATCCATGCCCATACATTGGAGGTGCTGGAGCGCATCGGCGTCACCGACGAGCTGGAGCGTCGTGGCCTGCCGCTCACCCGTTTCGCTCTGCGTGATCACGACAAGGCGGTGCTTGAGCTCGATTTCTCCATGCTGCCTTCGCGCTATGCGGAAGTTCTGATGATTCCGCAGGATGAAACCGAGGCTGTGCTTGCCGGCCGACTGGAGGCGCTTGGCGGCGCTGTGGTTCGCGGTGTGACGGCGACGAAAGTCGAGACGGATGCGGGTGGCGCGACCGTTCACCTCGCCACGGCGGAAGGCGAGCAGGTGATCCGCGCCCGCTACCTCATTGGCGGTGACGGCATGCACAGCGTTGTGCGCGAGGCGGCCGGCATCGCCTTCAATGGCGAGGCCTATGCCGGCTCCTTCGTGCTGGCCGATGTTCACATGGACTGGGGTTTCGGCGACGAGGTGACCTTGCTCTTCTCGGCGGAGGGCATGGGCGTCGTCGCGCCGCTGCCCGGCGGCCACTTTCGCATCGTCGCGCCGGTCGAGGATGCGCCGCCCGCGCCGGATGCCGCCTTCGTGCAGGCGCTGCTCGATGCACGCGGGCCGCGCACGGTGCCGGGCCGCATAAAAGATGTGATCTGGAGTTCACGCTTTCGCGTGCACCATCGCGTCGCCTCGCGTTATCGCTCCGGTCCGGTTTTCGTCATGGGCGATGCCGCGCATGTGCACAGCCCGGCGGGCGGGCAGGGCATGAACACCGGGATCGTCGATGCCGTGGTGCTCGGGCAATTGCTCGCGGATGTCTTGAACGGCAAGGCGCCGGAGGCGACGCTCGACCTCTATGAGGAGAAGCGTCGCCCGGCCGCGGTGGAGGTGCTGGCGCTCGCCGATCGCCTGACACGGATGGCGATGGTGCGCAGTGTCTTCGCACGCACGCTGCGCAATCTTGCCCTGCGCATCCTCGGCGCGTCCCCGGTCTTCCGGCGCAAGCTCGCACTCAACGTCTCCGGTCTCGCCCGCAAGGGGTTGGGCATGGTTCCGCCGCGCTAGATCACTCCGTTGCGAGAATGCCTGGCAGTTCCGCGAGAATGCTGTCGCGTGCCCTCAGGCTCGTGCGCGGCTCCTGCTTTTTCTCGTCCTGGACCAGACGGGCAAAAACCACGGTCTGCTCGCCGCGGCTGGCCCAGCCGACATACCAGCCCCACGGCGTGTTGTAGTTGAAGGTGCCGTCGGCCTGGCGGGGATAGGCCATGCCTGTCTTGCCCTGCGCGTGCCAGCCGTCGCCGATCTCCCGGCCCTCGACGATCTTCATCGCCGCATCCATCGCGTCGGAAGAGACGGGCAGGTCGTGGTTCACCAGCTTCCTGAGGAAGGCGATCTGCTCGCGGGGCGAGATTTTCAGGGAGGAGGCGATCCACGAGCGTTCCAGCGCATTGTTCTTGCCGGGATCGCCGGTCACGTCGCCATTGCCGTAGTCAAAGGCCTCGGCATAGTCGCGCAGCTTCTCGTAGCCGAGAAATTCGGTGATGCGTTGCGAGTACCAGACGACGGAAAGCTCCATCCAGCGCTTCGGCGACGTCGGTTGGCGCCAGGCCTCACCGCCCCAGTCCGGATAACCCTTCAGGAAGGGCAGGACCGGCTCCTCGGCACTCTCCAGAAAACCGGAATCGTAACCCATCACGGCCAGCGGCACTTTGAAGGTGGAGGCGGGGGTAACGCGGCTCTTGCAATCGCCCTTTTCCATGATGACCTCATTGCTGCCGGCATCGGCAACGATGGTACAAATAATGCGGGCTTCGGCCGGTGCTGCGAAGCTTGCAGCCAGCAGGGCGCCGGCGGCGAAAAGACGTATGTCCATCCCGTTTCCTCTGATTTCGAGTGGTTTGTGCCATCTTGATAGCAACCGCTTGATGGGCTGACAAAAGATCAATACTGGTCTTAGCCATGAGGAAATCTAGGGCATTGCCATGGTCCGGCCATATCTTCCGCTGAACGCCTTTCGCGCCTTCGAGGCCTCCGCAAGGCATCTGAGCTTCACCCGCGCGGCCATCGAGCTGAACGTCACGCAGGCCGCCGTCAGCCATCAGGTGAAGAGCCTCGAGGACCAGCTCGGCGTCGTGCTGTTCAAGCGCCTGCCGCGTGGGCTGATGATCACCGCGGAGGGCGAGAGCCTGCTGCCGGTGCTGCGCGACAGTTTTGACCGTATGGCCGATGTGGTGGAGCGCTTTCGCGGCGGCCATGTGCGGGAAATCCTGACGGTTGGCGCTGTCGGCACCTTTGCGGTCGGCTGGCTCCTGCCGCGGCTGGCAAATTTTCGCGAGCGCCACCCTTTCGTCGAGGTGAGGCTTTCCACCAACAACAACCGTGTCGATCTCGCCGCTGAAGGGCTGGATTTCGCCGTGCGCTTCGGGGCCGGCGCGTGGCACGGCACGGATGCCGTCAGGCTCTTCGAGGCGCCACTTTCGGTGCTGGCGATCCCAACGATCGCGCGCGATCTGAAGGCGCCGGAAGACCTGCTGGGCCTGACGCTGCTGCGTTCCTACCGTCGCGATGAGTGGACCCGCTGGTTCGAGGCTGCCGGCCTGCCGCGCACGCCGCCACCGCAGAATGCCATTGTCTTCGATACGTCGCTCGCCATGATGGAGGCGGTGTTGCAGGGGCTTGGCGTGGGGCTGGCACCGCCGCTGATGTTTTCGCGGCTGCTCTCCTCCGGTGCCGTGGTGCAGCCCTTCAAGACGAGTGTCGCACTCGGCAGCTACTGGCTGACGTGCCTGCAATCGCGCAGCGTGACGCCGGCCATGTCGGCTTTTTCGGCCTGGCTTCGGGAAACGGTGGCGGAGGAGGGGCTGGCCTGAGCCCTATCTCAGACCGGGCATGACAAGCACTTTCACCTCGCCGGGGCGCGGCGGGTTTGCCACGGCATCCGGCAGGTCGCTTATGCCGATGCGGCGCGAGATCAGCCTGTCGACCTTGATCGTGCCCGAGGCGATCAGCGCCGCAGCGCGGCCATGGACATGCGGGTTGAGGAAGGAGGTGAGGATTTTCACCTCGCGGAACAGTAGGTCGAAGGGTTCGATCTCGATCTTCTCGCCCTGCGGCATCACGCCGAGAAGGACGACGGTGCCGCCCTTGCGGGCGAGTTTCGGCGCCTGCATCATGGTTTCGGCCACACCCGCGCATTCGATGACGACGTCCGCACCACCGGGAACGAGGCCGGATTTGCCGGCAATGCCTTCGGTCCCATCGCCTGTACCGGGATCGAAGGAGTGGGTGGCGCCGATCTCCTCGGCCAGCTGCCGGCGTACGGCCTGACGTGTGACGAGCACGACGGCGGACGCACCGGCAAGGCGGGCGAGCTGGACCGTGAGCATGCCGATCACCCCGCCGCCGAGCACCACCACGGAACTGCCGGGCTGGATGCCGGCCATGTCCACGCCGTGCAGGCAGCAGGCCAGCGGTTCGCAGAAGGCGCCGTGTTCGGGCGGCAGCGACAGCGGCAGTTCATGGGCCTGCCGCTGCGGCACCAGCACATAGTCGGCAAAGCCGCCGTCGCGGTGGATGCCGATCGCCTGGAGATTTTCGCAGAGATTGACGCGGCCGCGCCGGCATTGCGCGCAGCGGCCGCAGGCGATGTTCGGATCGCCGGTGATGCGCATGCCGGGGCGGAAATCGCGAACGGTATCGCCGATGGCCTCGACGATGCCGGAGAATTCATGGCCGAGCGTCACCGGCGGCCGGCACGGGAATTCGCCGTGGAAGAGATGGCGGTCGGTGCCGCAGATACCGGCGGCCTCGACCCGCACGAGGAGATCGTCCGGGCCTGGCACGGGTTTTTCCACCTCGCGCACCACGAAACCGCCGATCGCCTCCAGCCGTGCCGCTTTCATACCATCCTCCCGCTTTCCGCGGGAGAATAGGAGCGGCAACGGCGATGGCGGTCAAGACCGCCATGCGTTCAGGTGAGGTTGCGGCGGCGTTCCAGCTCGGCCTCGGTCGGCGTTTCGAACTCGAAGGAGCCGGTGGTGACCTCGCCCGCGCGGGCATATTTGCTGATGACGATGCCGTTTTCGCTGGTGCTCGAGGCCACCAGCGTCAGCGCCCGCGGGAAGGAGGCATCGCCGAACAGACGCTTGCCCTTGCCCAGGATGACCGGGAAGGTGAACACGTTGATCTCGTCGACGAGATCGTGTTCGAACAGCGTCTTGAGGAAGTCCGTCGAGCCCTGCGTCAGGAGATCCGGCCCGTCCTCGCTCTTGAGCGCCTTCACCGCGGCGACCGTATCGGCATCCAGCACATGGCTGTTCTGCCAGGTGGTCTTGAAGCCCGGATTGCGGGTCGCGACATATTTGTTGATGCGGTCGAAGAGCGGGCCGATCGGGTCGTTCTTGTCGGCATAGGGCCAGTGGGCGGCGAAGATGTCATAGGTCTTGCGGCCGAGCAGCAGGTCGAAGGGATTTGCAAACATCTCGCCGATCGCGGCACCCATCTTCTCGTCGAAGAGCGGCGCGACCCAGCCGCCGAATTTGAAGCCGCCGATCGGATCTTCCTCGGGGCCGCCCGGTGCCTGCATGACGCCGTCAAGGCTGATAAAGGCGCCGACAATGATCTTTCTCATAGGGGTTCTCCTGGCCGTTTGTTGATAGATACCTAGAGACGAACGGCGAAAGGTCGATCCGACATCGCCCTCGAAAAAATCCTCAGCCCCAGCGGCTGCGCACCGCTTCGGTCCGGCTGCGGCTCACCGGGATTTCACGACCGTCCTTCAGCAGGATCGCCAGCCGACCCTCGGTGCGCAGCAGCCGGTCGACATGGATATCGGCGACGAAATGCGAGCGGTGCACCTGCAGGCCGGCGGTCGCGCCCAGTTCTTCCAGCGCATCGGAGAAACGCAGCAGCACCAGTTCCCGCCCGCGGCTCGTCGTCACCTCGGTATAGTGATCGGCGACCGTCATGTGCAGGATGGGGCCGCGGTTCTCCGGCTTCAGCCGGCGCAGCAACAGCACCTCGGCGCGCTCTTCCGCCACCTCGGGGAGAGGCAGGGGAGATGGCGAAAGTGCCTCCGCCTGCTTGCTGCTCATCGTCATGAAGGTGAGGCCGCAGAAGAGGGCGGAGAGGAGGAGGCCGCTGGCAATGCTTTGCGCGATGGTCGCAAGAGTGGGCGTGCCGCCGAAGGTCGCGAGGCTGATCGCCTCCGTGGCGAGCCCGACGGGGGCACCGGCGATAAGTGTGCCGATGGCCATGCGGCCGAGAAGGCTCGGCACGCGGCGGAGGAGAAGCGTGTTCACCAGAACGATGGTGACAACCGCGATGCTCCAGGCGGCGGCGTGCTGGACCAGCCAGAAGCCGAGGCGCGGCGCGGTGGCGAGGCGCTCGGCCGTGCCATAGGGGCCGGTCACCCAGAAGATCAGCACGACCGCGCCGAAGGTCGCCCAGAAGCGTGGGGACCGCAGGAAGACCTGCAGTTCACGAAGCGCGGATTGCAGGAAGGGGCGTTCCACGAAGTATTCCGTCCATTCGGGGCAAAGCGTTTGAGGCGGGCCGATCATTGGCCGAAGACGGTGGCGAATTCAACCGCCCCTTTCCACCGAACCATCGAGTTTGCCATGACCTTCGAACCGCTCTTCAACGCCCCCTTCGCCATCCAGTTCCATGTCGCGACGGTGCTGCCGGCCGCCGTGCTCGGCGCCATCCTTCTCGCCCGCCCCAAGGGCACGCCGGCCCATCGGCTGCTCGGAAAAATCTGGCTGGTGCTGATGGTGCTCACGAGTTTTTCGACCTTCTTCATTCACGGCATCAACACGATCGGCGGTTTCAGCCCCATTCATCTCCTCTCTATCTACGTTATTGCCGGCAGCGTCCGGGCGATCCAGACGGCGCGCCAGCGCAATATCCGCGCTCACCGCGCGCATGTTGCCAGCATGTATTTCGGCGGCATCGTGGTGGCCGGGCTTTTCACCCTCGTTCCGCACCGGGTAATGGGCCTGATCCTGTTCGATGGTACGTCCGGCCTTGCCAGCGGGCTTGCGGCTGCTGCGGTCTCCATCCTACTGGTCGCGGCCGGTGCGCTGGCCATCCGCGAGGCCGGCTGGGGGCAGCGTTTCAACGCGGTTTTCCGGCGCCGTTGAAACGCTGCTTTTCGTTTTGCAAGGCGGCGCGGCTGGCCCTATAAGTTTTTGCTGAGGAACGAATTCACGCCGTGGACGTTCGTCGGCAATCAATGCGGGGAAATGCGCCATGGAATGGAAAGGTCGTCGCCAGTCGGACAATATCGAGGACCAGCGCGGACCCGGTCCCGGCCCCTCGATGGGGGGAGGCAACCCGTTCGGCCGCGGCAATGGCGGCTTCCGAATTCCGATGGGTGGCGGACGCCGCGCCGGCGGCGGCATGAGCATCGGCACCATCATCTTCCTCGTCGTCATCTACTTCATCTTCAAGGCGATGGGCATCGACCTGTTGCAGGTCATGGGTGATGGCGGCGGACAGGCGAGCCGTCCCGGCTTCGAGCAGACCGACAATGCCGGCCAGCGTTCCTCGCCGCAGGAGGAGGAAACCAAGGCCTTCATGGCGACGGTTCTTGCCGAGACGGAAGACACCTGGAACGGCATCTTCCAGGCGGCTGGCGAGCGCTACGAAGAGCCGAAGATGGTGCTGTTCTCCGGCTCCGTCAAATCGGCCTGTGGCTTTGCTTCCGCCGCTTCCGGCCCGTTCTATTGCCCGGGTGACCGCAAGGTCTATCTCGACATGAGCTTCTTCGACGAGCTCGCCAACAAATTCGACGCGGCCGGCGATTTCGCGCAGGCCTATGTCGTCGCGCATGAAGTCGGCCACCATGTGCAGAACCTCACCGGTGTCTTGCCGCGCTTCAACCAGCAGCGCCAGCGCATGAGCGAGGTCGAGGCCAACCAGATGTCGATCCGCGTCGAGCTTCAGGCCGATTGCTACGCCGGCATCTGGGGCAAATATACCCAGCAGAAGGGTTTGCTTGAGAGCGGGGACCTCGAGGAGGCGCTGAACGCCGCAACCCAGATCGGCGACGATACGCTGCAGAAGCGCATGCAGGGCTATGTCGTTCCCGAAAGCTTCAACCACGGCACCTCCGACCAGCGCCGCCGCTGGTTCAAGCGCGGCTTCGATACCGGCCGGGTCGATGCCTGCGATACGTTCAAGGGTGAACCGTAACAGCCGAGCCGGCGTCTCCGACGCCGGCAATCTCTTCTCCGGCAATCGCGATATAGTCCGTCAGATGGATCGTCATCACTGAGAGTGCGATGGCGATGGCCGGAATGGCGACGGCGAGATTGCCGCGCATCTGCCAGAAGAACGAGCCGTGCCGGATGCGGATCCACAGGAGGAGCGCCGCCGGCACAAGGCCGAACAGCGCCATATGCGTGGCGAAGCTGGTGATATCGCCGCCAAAAGTCCGGAAAGGGCTGTCCTGATCCAGGAGCCAGACTGCACTCGCGGTGAGAAGCGTCAGTACGACAAGCAGCGGCTTCATCATCATTTTCTTCCACGACACGGTGACACATGCCCCGACGAAAAGGCACGCCAATCCTATTGTCAGCAGGGCGAGCGTGCCGGGCCGCTTGCCAACCAGCACCACGGTCTCCGGCCAGAAATCACAAATTGTCAGTAGAAAGAGATAGAGGCCCGTGACGATGGCGACGGCCTGGCTCGCGAAAGCCGGTCTTGGAAAGAGCGATGGCTGGTTCTGCGGCGACATGCTGGCCTCGCAAGGGAACGCCGGCTGCGGCTTGCCCAAAGGGGAAACCGGTCCGAGCCGCAACTTTCCACGAGAAACCTGACACTACGCTGACAGTGCGCGTGCCTCTCCATTTACTCAGGTTCTCTTGAGGAGCCGCATCGCAACCATCAAAAGATTTGCAATGTTCACGGATTGTTTCGCTGTCAAAACTGAATTAGAAGTCGGCACCTGACATTCTGCCCATTGCGTGGGCACTGTTCTTTTCGAGGTCGTTGCATGATCGATGCCAGGTCCACCCGGCGGGGGCTCTTTCTCGTCTTCATGATCATGTTCCTCGATGTGATCGGCATCGCCATCATCATGCCGGTGCTGCCGGCCTATCTGCGCGAACTGACGGGCGACGATCTCAGCCAGGCGGCGATCGATGGCGGCTGGCTGCTTTTGGTCTATGCCGGCATGCAATTCCTCTTCGCGCCCTTCATCGGCAATCTGTCGGATCGTTTCGGTCGTCGTCCGGTGCTGCTGGCCTGCATTCTCACCTTCGCGATCGACAATCTCATCTGCGCGCTGGCGACGAGCTATTGGATGCTGTTCATCGGGCGGGTGCTGGCGGGCATCAGCGGCGCGAGCTTCGGCACGGCGGCCGCCTATATCGCCGATGTCTCGACGGATGAAACGCGGGCCAAGAATTTCGGGCTGATGGGCATCGCCTTCGGCACGGGCTTTGCGCTCGGCCCGGTCATCGGCGGCCTGCTCGGCGAGTTTGGGCCGCGCATTCCGTTCTATGGCGCGGCGGTGCTGGCCTTCTTCAACTTCGTGGCGGCGTATTTTCTGCTGCCGGAAAGCCTGGTGGCGGCAAACCGGCGCCATTTCGAGCTTTCCCGCGCAAATCCGCTCGGTGCCCTATTGCAGATGCGGCAATATCCCGGTGTGCTCTGGGTCGGCTTCGTCTTCTTCTGCTACTGGCTGGCCCATGCCGTCTATCCCGCCGTCTGGCCCTTCGTGGCCGCTCTCCGCTACGGCTGGAGCGAAGGGCAGATCGGCCTGTCGCTCGGCGTCTTCGGTGTCGGCGGTGCCGTCGTCATGGCCTTCGTGCTGCCGCGCGTCCTGCCCCGGCTCGGCGAGTTCCGCACGGCTGCCATCGGGCTTGCCTTTGCCGTGCTCGGCCTTTCCGGCTACGCCGCGTCCTATCAGGGCTGGATGGTCTATGCGGTCATTCTGCTGACGGCGCTCGAAAGCCTTGCCGATCCGCCGCTGCGCTCCATCGCATCGGCCCGCGTGCCGCCTTCGGCGCAGGGCGAGTTGCAGGGCGCGCTGACCAGCG
>NZ_CAMLFY010000053.1 GCF_946479415.1 uncultured Shinella sp.
GCAACACCAAGGTGATGCGCCAGGCGCTGGAAAGCTCGCATCGCGGCTGGGGCAAATCGGTGATCATCGGCGTTGCGGGTGCGGGCCAGGAGATCTCGACGCGCCCGTTCCAGCTGGTCACCGGCCGCAACTGGATGGGCACGGCCTTCGGCGGCGCACGCGGCCGCACAGACGTGCCGAAGATCGTCGACTGGTACATGGACGGCAAGATCCAGATCGACCCGATGATCACGCATACGATGCCGCTCGAGGACATCAACCACGGCTTCGAGCTCATGCACAAGGGTGAGAGCATCCGCGGCGTCGTGCTATACTGAGGACGGGTCCAGGATAGCTTGCAGATTTCAATCCAGTCATCGCGCCGCCCGCTTCGACAGTCCGGCGGCGCCTTCGATCAGCCGGGCATAATGCGCCGGCCATGAAGGAGGAGAAGCCCATGCCAAGCATTGCGATACATCCATCCGTCGATTCTGGGTTCAAGGCGACGGATGCCGCCTTCTCCGGCGGCACGCTCGTCTGCAACTGCACGAGCAATCCCGTGAAGGTTCGCATCAAGGGCGACATCGCCCACAACCATGCCTGCGGCTGCACCAAGTGCTGGAAGCCCGACGGTGCGGTCTTCTCGGTCGTTGCCGTTGCGCCGACCGACAGTGTCGAGGTGCTCGAAAACGGCGACAAGCTTGCCGTCGTGGATCCCGCCGCTCTGATCCAGCGCCATGCCTGCAAGGATTGCGGCGTGCATCTCTACGGCCCCGTCGATCGTGATCATCCGTTCAAGGGCCTGTCCTTCGTGCATCCGGAACGGTTCCAGGAACAGGGTTGGGCCAAGCCGGGCTTTGCGGCCTTCGTCTCCTCTATCATCGAGAGCGGCTATGATCCGGCCAAGATGGACGGTGTGCGCGGGCGCCTGAAGGAACTCGGCCTGGAACCGTACGACTGCCTCAATCCCGGCCTGATGGATTACATCGCAACCTGGACCGCGAAGAAGAGCGGCGCCTTATCGGCGTGATAGACAGGGCGGCCCGAGACGATCGGGCCACCCTGCTGGTTCGGGTTTAATCCCGAGAGTTGAATTTTCGCAACAAGCCCGCCGTTGCGGAGAAAAGCACGATAAGCGCGCCGTAACCCAAGGTCGTCGACGTCAACCCGAAGACGCCGATGGCCAGGCCGGCGAGCAACGTGGGCAGGCCGAAGGCGAGATAGCTCAGCGTGAAGAGTGCGGCGAACAGTTCGCCGCGCTCGTCAGGGCGGACGGCCGGGACGACGGAGCGCAGCACGCCGTAGAAGCACGTCCCGAAGCCCGTTCCGGCAATGGCAAGCGCCAGGAGGTAAGCGGGCAGGGACTGCCAGACGATGGCAATGAGGGTCAACGCCGTTCCGATCGACAGCGCAGAGGTTCCATATAGGGTCACGCGCCGGGAAGAATGGCGGCGCGCGATGTAACAGGCGACGGCACCGGCGGCGCAGAGCAGCACGATGACGATCGCCTGCGTTGCATGATCCTCGGCACCGAAGACGTGGCGGACGATCGGCGCGCCCAGCGAAAGATACAAGCCGCCCGTCGCCCATCCCGCGATAACGGCCGGCGAGCTGCGCCAGAACGCTTTCGCCGCCGTTGCCGGCACACCGATGCGTGGGCGAAGCGAGGCCCAGACACCTTCGTGGCGCGGTGCGGTCTCCGGGACGAACCAGATGGCAACGGCAAACAGTGCATAGGCCGCGACCAGCGTGCCAAAAACGTCGGCCTCCGCGGTGTCGGTCACGTCCATCAACAATCCGGCCGCGAGCGCACCGACGGCGAGCCCGCCCAGGGGAATGACCGAGTTCCACACCGAGGCGCTTCCGGGCCTGTCTTTCGGCTCGAAATCGACGACTGCGGCAGAAAGGGCGGAGAGCAGAAGACCGGCCGCGATGCCCTGCAGAACCCGCGCCACCATCAGCCCGGCCACATTGCCGGCCTGCCAGAACAGCAGCAGGCTGAGCGCCATCAGGGCGAAGCCCCCCGATATCACGGGGCGCCGGCCAACATGATCCGACAGCGACCCCATAACGAGCAGCGATGCGAGAAGAGCAACGGTATAAACGGCAAAAATGCCGGTCAGCGTTACGGCTGAAAACCCGATTTCCTGCTGAAGCATGGGATAGAAAGGCGAGGGCGCGCTGGCGCCGGCCATCATCAAGGCCATTCCTGCAAGCGTTATGCGGAAGCCAGCGGAACCGCGTAGCGGCATGGACTGCGACATATCGGTCACGCGATATCCTATGGTTCGAATAATTTCGAACCAATATCTACTATCATTCCAGCGATGGTTCAATTAAATTCGAACCATGCTGCAAGAAAACACCGAGCTTTCCCATCCCGCCCGCGACGACCTGCGGCTTACTGACGTGCTTTTCGCACTCAGTGATCCCGAGCGCCTGGCGATCGTGCGGCAAATCGCCGACGGCCCGCTCGAAATGGCACAATGCCATTTGTCCGATCCCCTGATGCCGAAATCGACCAAGTCACACCTCATGAAGGTGCTGCGCGAGGCCGGCATTATCCGCAACGAGCCCTTGGGACGTGGCCGGCGTCTCAGCCTGCGACGCGAGGACCTCGACGCGCGGTTTCCCGGATTGATCGGCTCCATTCTGGAGGCATGCGTTGGTGCCCCAGCCGGCCCGGCATCCTGATCGGTTCTCATCTCGATAATGGATGGATGCCGAAGGCGGGTGACGGCCATCCCGAATTGACAACGATTTTCCGCATTCCATCGCGGAAAAAGAATGCCGTTTCTTAATAATCCATAAAATCTATAGATTATTTAGGCATCGATCCAATTGACGGTGCCTTCATGACCTATCATCTCAGTCTTCTCGACAAAAGTCCGGTTGAAGCCGGCCAAAGCACCACGGACGCGTTGCACACGTCGGTGAAACTGGCTTTGAGGGCCGAAGCGCTGGGTTTT
Source organism: uncultured Shinella sp. (assembly GCF_946479415.1). The sequence continues at coordinate 2,949 of NZ_CAMLFY010000053.1, forward strand.
CACCGCTACTGGGTCGCCGAGCACCACAATATGGCCGGTCTTGCAAGCTCCGCGCCCGAAGCATTGATCGCCTACCTCCTGGCGAAGACGTCGCGGATTCGCGTCGGATCCGGCGGGGTCATGCTTCAGCACTACAGTGCCTACAAGGTCGCCGAAACCTTCAACCTGTTGTCTTCGCTGGCGCCGGGCAGGGTGGATCTCGGTGTCGGAAAGGCGCCGGGCGGGTTTCCGGTTTCGACCAGGGCACTTCAAGCGGCCATCGATCCCGAGCGAAAGCCGAAATTCGAAGATCAGCTCTCCGAACTCAATCAGTATCTTTCAACCGCGCCTGATAAGGCCGAGCTCGCCGCCACCCCATTCCCCAGCGCGCCGCCCGAGCGTTTCCTGCTCGGCGCCAGCGTCGAAAGCGCGCGGCTTGCGGCGCAGAAGGGCTGGCATCTGGTCTTCGCCGGCCATCTCAATGGCGATCCCGAAAACCTGCGCCGGACGCTCGAAGCCTATCAGGCCGCAAGCGGCGGAAAATCCGCCATTCTGGCGCTCGCCGCCTTCGTGGCGGAAGACGGAGCGGTGGCCCGCGAGCGGGTCGCGGGGATGCGGATTTTCAAGGTCTTCCTGCCGAACGGGCAGAGCGTCAATGTCAGCACCGAAGAGCAGGCGGCCGAGTTTGCACGCCAGGCCGGCATCACGGACTACCGGGTCGAGGAGAAGGTGCCAAGCATCCTTCATGGCACCGCGGCCGAGGTGCGTCGTGAACTCGACGGGCTGCACCGGCTCTACGGCATTTCCGAATTCATTCTCGAAACGCCGGCGCTGACCGCCGCCGAACGCCTCCAGTCCATCGAATTGCTCGCCAAGGGACGGCTGCCGCTTGCGGCCTGACCCAATTGGAAGGATAGCACCATGACCCAGAACAAAATCACTTTCGGCATCATGCTCCAAGGCCCCGGCGGCCACATGAATGCCTGGAAGCATCCAAGCGGACCGGCCGATGCGAGCGTCAATTTCCCGTTTTTCGTGGATGTGGCGCGCAAGGCTGAGCGCGCCGGTGTCGCCTTCGCCTTCGTCGCCGATGGTCTCTACATCAACGAGCAGTCGATTCCGCATTTCCTCAACCGCTTCGAGCCGATTTCCGTCCTTTCGGCGCTGGCGGCCTCGACCGCGAAGATCGGGCTCGTCGGTACGGTTTCGACCTCCTACAGCGATCCGTTCACCGTCGCGCGCCAGTTTGCCACGATCGACCTGATCAGCGGTGGAAGGGCGGGGTGGAACGCGGTGACGACCCCGCTTGAAGGATCTGGCCGCAACTACAGCCGCGAACACCCCGAGCACGAACTGCGCTACGAAATCGCCGACGAATATCTCGATGTCGTCAAGGGTCTCTGGGATTCCTGGGATGACGATGCTTTCCTCCGTGATCGCGAAACCGGCGTCTTCGTGGACAAGGGCAAACTCCACCGGCTCAATCACAAGGGCCGCTTTTTCCGTGTGGAAGGGCCGCTGAACATCAGCCGCTCGCAGCAGGGACAACCGGTCGTCTTCCAGGCCGGCGCATCGGACTCCGGCGTGAAGCTGGCCGGAAAACATGCCGATGCCGTGTTCACGAATGGCGGGCTGTTCGAAGATGCCGTGCCTTTCTACAGGCAGGTCAAGCAGAGCGCGGTCGCCCAGGGCCGCCGTGCGGCGGACGTGCGCATCTTTCCCGGCATCGCGCCCATCGTCGGCGCGACCGCCGAGGAGGCCGAGCGCAAATACCAGGCCATCCGCAGTCTCGTGACGATCGAGGAAGCGCTGCTTTATCTTGGCCGGTTCTTCGATCACCACGATTTTAGCGCCTATCCGCTCGATGAAGCCTTTCCCGATATCGGCGATGTCGGCAAGAACAGTTTCCGCGCCACCACCGACCGCATCAAGAAGACGGCGCGCGAACAGAACCTCACCCTGCGGGAAATCGCGCTCGATGTCGCCACGCCGCGCACGGCCTTCATCGGAACGGCCGGCCAGATTGCCGACGAGATCATCCGTTGGGTCGATGGCGGTGCGGCCGATGGGTTCATTCTCGGCTTCCAGGTGATCGCCGAAGGGTTCGACGACTTCGCGACCCATGTCCTGCCCATCCTTGAAGCTCGCGGTTATTTCAACCCGTCGCTCGACGGGGCGACATTGCGCGATCATCTGGGGCTGTCCTACCGCGAAAGCCGCTACACGGCGCCCGCCGACACGATCGAACCCGGAAAGGCGGTCGGCGCGTAAAGCGTCGGTATAGAGCCATGAACGCCATCGTCCATCCACCCCGTCTTGACGACCCCGTTGATCAGGGCATTGCTGCCTATATCGACGAAATCATCGCGCTTCGCCGTGATCTTCACCGCTATCCTGAGCTGGCCTTTCAGGAGCGCCGCACCAGCAAGCTCATAGCAGGCCAGCTTTCGTCCTGGGGCTACGACGTGACCTCAGGCATTGCCGGCACGGGTCTTGTCGCGACGCTTTCCAACGGAACCGGGACGCGGCGGCTGGGCATCCGGGCCGATATGGATGCCCTGCCGATCGAGGAAGCGACGGGGCTCGTTTATTCCAGCAGCAATCCGGGCGTGATGCATGCCTGCGGGCACGATGGCCACACCGCGATCCTTCTTGCCGCCGCGCGGTATCTCGCGCAAACCCGCGCCTTCAACGGCACGCTGCACCTCATCTTCCAACCGGCGGAAGAAATCGGCGCCGGTGCGCGAAAAATGCTGTCGGAAGGGCTTTTCGAGCGCTTTCCCGTGGATGCGGTGTTCGGGCTGCACAATTGGCCGGGCGTGGCGGCCGGACAGTTCGGTTTTGTTGCCGGACCGGCCATGGCCTCGGTCGACCAGGCCGATATCCGCATCGTCGGCCGGGGCGGACATGGCGCCGAGCCGCAAAATGCCGTCGATCCCGTAGTCGCTACGGCCTCGCTGATCACGGCGCTGCAAAGCATCGTGTCGCGCAATGTCGATCCGCAGGATACGGCCGTCGTGACGGTCGGCTCCATTCACGCGGGCTCGGCATCCAATGTCATTCCCGAAAGCGTCGAGCTGAAGCTCACCATGCGGGCCTTCACCGAGGGCGTTCGCGAACAGTTGCGTGCCCGTATTCCGGCCCTTGCACGGGCGCAGGCGGAAAGTTTCGGCGCAGTGGCCGAGGTGGATTACCGGCTCGGCTTTCCCGCCCTCGTCAACGATCACGGGTCGACGGCACTCGCGCGAGACGTGGCACGGAAGACATTCGGGCCGGAGAAGGTCGAGGAGGGATTCCGGCCGCGCACGGCGAGCGAGGATTTCGCTTTCATGCTCCAGGCCCAGGCGGGCAGCTACCTTTTCGTCGGCAATGGCGAAAGCGCGCCGCTTCACAGCGCCCGCTACGATTTCAACGACGCGATCATCGCGCCGGCCGCCCGTTACTGGGTGCGCCTCACCGAAACCTTTCTCAATTGATGTCAGCAACAGGACCGGCGAAATGAGCGATACGTTCCTCTACACCACGCCTCTCGATCCACGCGCAAAGCCGCTGATCGACGAACTGACCCAAGAATACGACCAGCGTTACGGCTCCTATTTCAGCGAGGCCGGCGCCGTCGAGGAGATGAACCGCTATCCGGCCGAAGCCTTCGCGCCGCCCTCGGGGAATTTCCTGCTGCTGCTGCGCAATGGCGAGGCGATCAGCGGCGGGGCCTTCAAGCACTATGACGAAGATACGGCAGAGTTCAAACGCATCTGGACACGCTCCGACCTGCGGCGGCAGGGTCTGGCGGTCAAGGTTCTGGTCGAGCTTGAGCATCAGGCCGTGCGGCAGGGCTATTCGCGCGTCTATCTCACGACGGGCTTCCGCCAGCCGGAGGCCGTCGGGCTTTACCTGAAGTATGGCTACACTGCGCTCTTCGACATCGATGCCGATCCGGAAATCTACAAGTCGCTGCCTTTCGAAAAGCGGATCGGCCATCTCGCGACGCCCATAGCGGCGGTGCGGCCGCCGCTTCAGCTTGCAGTCCAGCACCGTTGACCGGCCCGCGGCAATTCCAAAGGGGAAACACGATGGCACTTACGACTGATTTTTCGGGCATCGACGTCGATCGCCGACCGGCCGAACAGCACAGACAGGATTATTCGCGCTACAGGATCGTTCCAGCGCGCCACCCCGGGCGTCTGGTCGGGACGGTTTTTGCCGCTGTCGTCATTGCGGCCGTGGTCTATTCCACCTCCACCAATCCGCGCTGGGGCTGGAGCGTCTTCGGCGAGTGGTTCTTTTCCGAGCCGGTTCTGGCAGGGCTCGGCAGGACGCTTCTCCTGACGGTGCTGGCGACGATCTCGGGCTCCGTTCTCGGCACGGCACTGGCTCTCGCCCGCGTATCCGGGTCTCCGCTGCTTTCCAGCCTGTCCTGGGCCTATATCTGGCTGCTTCGGTCGATCCCGCTCATCGTTCTGCTCCTGGTGCTGAACAATCTCGGCTATCTCTACGAATCGGTGCGGATTGGGCTGCCATTCAGCGATACGCTCCTCATCGACTACCCGATGGTGCAACTCCTGACGCCGTTCGGCGCCGCATTCCTGGGGCTCACGCTCAACCAGTCCGCCTTCTTCGCAGAGATCGTGCGTGGCGGCATTCTCTCCGTCGATCAGGGACAACATGAGGCGGCTGCGGCGCTTGGCTTGCCGCGCCGCCGGCAGGCCTTCCGTATCGTCCTGCCGCAGGCCATGCGCTCCATTCTGCCGACGGGCTTCAACGAGATCATCGGTCTCGCGAAGAGCACGTCCATGGTCTATGTCCTGGCCCTCCCGGAATTGTTCTATACCGTCCAGGTCATTTACCGGCGCAATCTCGAGGTCATACCGCTGCTGATGGTGGCGACGGCCTGGTATCTGGTGATCATGACGGTCCTGTCGATCGCCCAGCACTATATCGAGCGCCATTTCTCCAGGGGCGCCGTGCGCAATCCCGTGCCGCTGCCGTTCCAGTCCTTCCTTGCGCGTTTCCGCCGCCCGGTTTCGTCCCGGACGACGGTTGTGCCGGCCGTACGCCAGTCCGGCTTCAAGGATGCGGCACAGCTGCGCACCGGCGGCACCGTCCGCATCCAGAAGATCTCGAAAAGCTTCGAATCCCTGAAGGTACTCGACGACGTCGATCTCGTTCTGCCGGCCGGAAGCGTCACGGCCATTCTCGGTCCGTCCGGTTCCGGCAAGTCGACCCTGTTGCGCACGATCAATCATCTCGAGCGTGCAGACAGCGGCTTCATCGCCATCGATGGCGAACTCGTCGGCTACAGCCAGAAGGGCGACACGCTCTATGAGCTCAAGGAGAAGGAGATACTGAAGCGCCGCGCCGACATCGGCATGGTGTTCCAGAACTTCAATCTCTTCCCGCATCTGACGGTTCTTGAAAACCTGATCGAAGCGCCGATCGAGGTGCGCGGGACGAGCCGTGACGAGGCGATCCGGTTTGCAAGCGAACTGCTTGCCCGCGTCGGCCTCGGCGACAAGATCAACGCCTATCCGCGCCAGCTTTCCGGTGGTCAGCAACAGCGCGTCGCGATCGCCCGCGCGCTTGCATTGAAGCCGAAGGTGCTGCTCTTCGACGAGCCGACCTCGGCGCTCGATCCGGAACTCGTCGGCGAAGTGCTCGACGTGATCAAGGAACTTGCCAGCACCGGCACCACGCTCGTCATCGTCACCCATGAGACCGGTTTTGCCCGCGAGGTCGCAGACACCGTGGTCTTCATGGAGGGTGGGCGCATTCTGGAGGCGGGTCCACCCGCACGCATCTTCGCCAACGCGGACCACCCGCGCACGCGCGAATTCCTCGCAAAGGTTCTCTAGCAAATTTTCCGCCCACAGCCATGGACGGAAGACGACCGACAATATCTACAACCCTGAGATGAAGAAAAGGATACGGGACCATGGCATTTCTCGACAAGGCAAAACTTCTGATGGCAGGTGCTGCGCTGGCCCTGGGCCTCGGCGGCGCGCAGGCGGCTGAAAAATTCGATCTCAGCCCCGACACGTCCAACCGCATTCGCGCTGAAAAGAACGAAGAGGCGATCAAGGCAATCTCCCCGGACTTCAAATTCGTCGCGCCGGGCAAGTTCACGGTGGCGATTGCCGCCTGGGATCCACCGGTCGCCACCTTCGCGTCCGATGCCAAGACGATCGTCGGCACGGACCCCGACCTTGCGCAGCTCCTGGCGGATTCGCTCGGGCTGGAGCTGGACATCGTATCGGTCGCCTGGGCCGATTGGCCGCTCGGCGTTTCCTCCGGCAAATATGATGCCGTGATCAGCAACGTCACGGTCACGGAGGAGCGCAAGGAGAAATTCGATTTCTCCACGTATCGCAAGGATGTGCTCGGCTTTTACGTGAAGGCCGACAGCCCGATCAAGGAGATCAAGGAAGCCAAGGATGTTGCAGGCCTCAAGGTGATCACTGGCGCCGGCACAAACCAGGAAAAGGTCCTGCTGGAATGGGACCGCCAGAACGTCGCGGCCGGTCTGAAGCCGGTGGAAGTGCAGTATTACGACGACCGTGCGGCAAGCGAGCTGGCCCTGTCGTCCGGCCGTGCCGACGCTGAATTCAATCCGAACGCGACACTGGCCTATGGCTCGGCCATCAAGGGCCAGACCAAGCTTGTCGGCATCGTCAGCGGCGGCTGGCCGCTGACGGCCGAGATCGCGGTCACGACCCGCAAGGGCGCCGGTCTGGCCGATGCTCTGACTGTCGCCATCAACGGCCTTATCAAAAGCGGCGAATACGGCGAGGTGCTGAAGCGCTGGAACCTGGAAGCCGAAGGCATCGACGAGGCCTTCACCAACCCGGCAGGCCTGCCGAAGAGCGGCTCCTGATCCCCAAGTCCCTGAGAATCGGCGCTCTCGGGCGCCGGTTCTTTCAAATCAAAAAGCATGGAGACGATGTCATGATCCGCAGCCCAGCCTTCCGAACCTTCGTTCTCGGCACGCTTGTATCGACTTTTTCCCTGATCGGCGTGGCGATGGCCGATGAGGTCTTCGATCTCAGCCCGCAACAGGCTGGACGCCTTCATACCGAACGGAACGAGAAGGCAGTCGCCGCGATCGCGAAGGACTTCACCTTCGTCACGCCGGGCAAGTTCACCGTCGCCGTCAGCCCTGGCGGACCACCGCTTGCCACCTATGCGACCGATGCAAGCACGGTCGTCGGGGCCGATCCGGACTACGCCTCCGCGATCGCCGAAAGTCTGGGCCTGGAACTCGAACTCGTTCCGGTTGCCTGGATCGATTGGCCGCTCGGCCTGACGTCGGGCAAATACGATGCCGTCATCTCCAATGTCGGCGTTACCGAGCAGCGCAAGGAAAAATTCGATTTCTCGACCTATCGGCAGGGTCTGCACGGCTTCTTCGTGAAATCCGACAGCGCCATCACCGCGATCGCCGTGCCGAAGGATGCGGCAGGTCTCAGGATCATCGTGGGCGCAGGCACCAACCAGGAGCGCATCCTGCTGCGCTGGAACGACGAGAACGTCGCCGCCGGCCTGAAACCGCTTGAGCTGCAATATTACGACGACGAGGCTGCAAGCCTCCTCGCGCTTTCCTCCGGTCGTGCGGATGTCATCGTCCAGCCGCATGCCCAGCTCGTTTATATCGCCGCCCGGGATCACAACATCAAACGCGTCGGCACGTTGAGCGCCGGCTGGCCCGACCGTTCCGACGTGGCGATTACCACGCGCAAGGGCAGCGGATTGGCCGAAGCGCTGACCGTCGCAACCAACGGTCTCATCGACAGCGGTCTCTACGCGAAAATCCTTGAGCGCTGGCATCTGAGCGAGGAAGCGCTTCCGAAATCGGAAACCAATCCGCGCGGCCTGCCGAAGTCCTGAGCCGGAACGAGACGATGAGCGATCGAAAGATATCGATAAGCCATATCGGCTTCCTTTCCCCCGGCAACTACCCCGCCGCCGACCCGCTTGCCGGACTGGAGAAGACGTTGGGGCTTTTGGAGTTCGGCGAGGCGCTGGGGTTCGGAAGTGCCTGGGTTCGCCAGCGGCACCTTGAGCCGGGCATTTCCTCTGCGGCTGCTTTTCTGGCGGCCGCAAGCCAGCGGACGAAACGTATCCAGCTGGGCACTGCCGTCATTCCGATCGGATATGAAAGCCCCTATCGCCTGGCCGAAGATCTTTCGACGGTCGATGTGCTCGCGCGCGGGCGGCTCAACATTGGTCTCAGCGCCGGCCGGCCGCTGCATGCCGATCTCATCGGCAAGCTCGTCTTCGACGACGATTGGGAGCGGCTCGACTTTTCCCATGAACGGGTGCTGCGTTTCGTCGAAAACCTGCGCAGCCGTCCGATCGGTGACGACACGACCTTCATCAAGACGCCGTTCGGCCCGCAGCGGCCGCGCCTACAGCCCTATGCGGAGGGCCTGACGGAGCGCGTCTGGTACGGCGGCGGTTCGCTGCGGTCAGCCGCATGGGCCGGTCGGAACGGCTTCAATCTTCTCATCGGCAACGTGACGACGGGGGAGGAGACGGACGACTTCTTCGTCGCGCAGGCGCGCCAGCTCGAAACCTATCGGGCAGCGGGAGGCGAGAGGCGTCGGGTCGCGCTTGGCCGCGTGATCGTGCCGCTGGATGGAGCGGACGCCAAGACACGCCGGCGTTATCTCGACTACGCCGCAAGCCGGACCGAGCGGACGCTGACACCGCAAGGTGAGCGTCGAACTCTCTATGCCCAGGATATCGTCGGAACCGCCGAGCAAATCCTCGAGCGCCTTCATGCCGATCCTATCCTGCCCCATGTCAGCGAGCTGCGGCTTGAGCTTCCCTACGAGTTCGAAGACGAGGAATATCGCCAGATCGTCCACGATTTCGTAACCCGGATCGCACCGGAACTCGGCTGGCACAGGCCATCTTCCGCAAATGGTTTGAACAACAATATTCCACCGGCGGCCGTGCCGTCGCTTTCCGGGAGCCTCTAAGTGACGAAAACAATCGACTATTTCTTCTCCATCGGCTCCCCCTGGTCCTATCTCGGCTTCGACACTTTCGTTGGTATCGCCGCACGCCATGGCGCCGAGATCAGGCCCTATCTGACGACGGTCATCGAAGAGAACGGCGGCATCTTTTCGCGAAACCGGCCGGATATTCGCCGTGCCTACGGGACACGCGACCTGCAACGATGGGCGAGGGCGCGGGAAAAGGATCTGCGCCTCGACGACAGGCAAGGGCTGAGCGACCCGACACCGGCATCCTTACTCGTCATCGCGGCCTTTCTGGACGGCCAGGATTGGGGCGGCCTGACGCGGGTTTTGCAACAGGCTTTCTGGGCCGAGGCGAGGGATATCGGCAATCCGCATGTGCGCGAGGCGATTGCCAGTGCCGCCGGTTTTGACGGTGCAGCGCTTGGGCGGCGCGAAACCGATGAAGACGTCAGGACGAAGTGGGCGGCCGACCGCAGCCATGCCGTCGCGGCAGGCGTTTTCGGATTCCCGACCTATGTCTATGACGAGGAGCTTTATTGGGGGCAGGACAACCTGGCCTTTCTGGAGCGTCATCTCAACGGCGAGCGCCCCTGATAGAGGTGGACAGCACCAAGTTGCCTCTGGAGCAAGCGATCATGAACGACAAGACAGACACGCCCCCGCAACACGGCCCGCAGACACGGCTGGTCAAGGCGGGGCATGATCCGGCCAGCCAGCGCGGCTTTATCAATCCACCCGTCGTGCATGGATCGACGGTTTTGTTTCCCGACGCGCACACGATGGCGACGCACGGGCAGAAATACACCTACGGAACGCGCGGCACGCCAACCACGGATGCCCTGTGCGATGCGATCAACGAGCTGGAAAGTGCAGCCGGCACGATTCTCGTTCCCTCCGGCCTCGCCGCCGTCACGGTTCCTCTCCTGGCCTATCTGTCCGCTGGAGACCACGCGCTGATCGTCGACAGCGTTTACGGCAATGTGCGCGAGTTCTGCGATAGCATGCTGGGACGGCTCGGCATCGCGGTCGATTATTACGATCCTTCGCTCGGTGCGGATATCGAGCGCCTCTTCAAGCCCAATACGCGCCTCGTGCACACCGAGGCGCCGGGGTCCAATACATTCGAGATACAGGACATCCCGGCGATCGTCGCGGTCGCCCGTCGTCACGGTGCAATCGTGATGATGGACAACACCTGGGCGACGCCGCTCTATTTCAAACCGCTCGATTTCGGTGTGGATGTTTCCATCCAGGCCTCGACGAAGTATCCCGCCGGCCACGCGGATATCCTGTTTGGAACGGTGTCGGCCAATGCAAAACACTGGCCGCGGCTGAAAGAGGCAAACGGTCTGCTCGGCCTTTGCGCGGCGCCCGATGATGCCTATCAGGTCCTGAGGGGGCTGCGCACGCTCGGCGTGCGGCTCGATCGCCACCAGGCAAGCGCGCTCGAGATTGCGACATGGCTGGAAACACGCGACGATGTCGCCCGCGTCCTGCATCCGGCGCTGCCCAGCTTTCCGGGCCACACCATCTGGAAGCGGGATTTCAAAGGCGCGAGCGGCGTCTTTTCCTTCATTCTGCGTGTTGAGCGGCCGGATCAGTTTACGGCCAAAGCCCGGGCGTTCCTCAATGCACTCTCGATCTTTGGGCTGGGTTATTCCTGGGGCGGTTTTGCTTCATTGGCCCTGCAAGTATCGCTTCGCGATCGCAAGGCGACGCGCGTTCCAACCGACGGACCTGTTCTTCGGCTGCAGATCGGGTTGGAAGACGTCACTGATCTTAAAGCCGACCTCGACCGCGCCTTTGCTGCGGCACGGGCTGCCTAGACCGCCGTCGCACGAGATTTCCCGTTTTGATCGCAACGTCGGACGTAGCGAACGTTCAGCCGTTGTGCCGATCTTGAAGGCCCGAAATCCGATTCTGCATCGGAGACGGATTGGCGGCATTTAAGCGGTCATTCCCGCTTTCAGCGATCGCATGGATGTTTGCCCGCATCCGACGCTGCCGACGCCAAGGCTTTTCACGAAAGATGCACATATTGGAATAAGCGTCTTTGATAATATATAAAATCCATAGAAAATATGTTCCAAGACAGAAGGGGATCGCCATGAAAGTCCTGGGAATTTCCGGCAGCGTCAAGCGGCCGTCGAGAACCGCACATATCGTCGAGCGCATCGTCGGCGCGATCGGGCAGGCGGCCGATGTTGAAATCGATCATCTCGATCTCGCCGACGCCGCACCGGTGCTCTTCCGCGCGTTGCGGGCAGACCAGCTTGACGAGGCCGGGCGCGCGATCGTCGATGCGGTCGAGGCCGCCGACGTGCTCGTCGTCGGCTCCCCGGTCTATCGCGCCTCTTATACAGGGGCTCTCAAGCATCTTTTCGATCTGGTCGATTTCCGCGCCTTGCAGGGCCATCGGGTGATCCTGGCCGCAACCGGCGGTACGCCGTTGCATGGCTTGATGCTGGAGCATCAGTTCCGTCCGCTTTTCGGCTTCTTCGGCGCCGTTACCGTGCCGACGACCGTCTATGCCGTCGAGGCGGATTTCACCGAATACACGCTTTCGAACCCGGCCGTCGAAGCACGCATCGAGCGTGCCGTCGCCGAATTGTTCGACCTTCTGCCCGCCGCGACGCTTGCCGCCGGCAGCACCCATCCGGCCCTTCGCGTCGTTTCGCGCGAAACGGCCGCCAATTGACATCAGGAAGAGAGGAGTACCCCCATGACTGAACAGAGCAGGGACGCCGTGAAATTCGCCTATTGGGTGCCGAATGTTTCCGGTGGCCTCGTCATCTCCAATATCGATCAGCGCACCAGCTGGACGATCGAATACAACCGCAAGCTTGCCCAGATCGCCGAAGCAAGCGGCTTCGACTATGCGCTGAGCCAGATCCGCTTCACGGCCGGCTACGGCGCGGAGTTCCAGCACGAATCCGTCTCCTTCAGCCATGCCTTGCTGGAGTCGACGACGACGCTGAAGGTTATCGCCGCCATCCTGCCCGGTCCGTGGAACCCGGCGCTTGCCGCCAAGCAGATCGCGACTATCAACCATCTCACGAATGGCCGTGTCGCCGTCAATGTCGTCAGCGGCTGGTTCCGCGGCGAGTTTCAGGCGATCGGCGAACCCTGGCTCGATCATGATGAACGGTATCGCCGCTCGGAAGAGTTCATCCGCGCACTGCGCGGCATCTGGACGGAAGAAAACTTCACTTTCCGCGGCGATTTCTATCGTTTCAACAACTATTCCCTGAAGCCGAAGCCGATCGATCCGCAGCCGGAAATCTTCCAGGGCGGTTCCTCGCGCGCGGCACGCGACATGGCCTCGCGCGTGTCCGACTGGTACTTCACCAATGGCAACACGCCCGAGGAGATCGCCAAGCAGGTCGACGACATCAGGGCGAAGGCCAGGGAGAACGACCATTCGGTCAAGGTCGGCGTCAACGCCTTCGCCATCGTGCGTGAGACCGAGGAAGAGGCGAGGGCCGTGCTCGCCGAGATCATCGAGAAGGCCAATCCGGAAGCGGTCAACGCCTTCGGCCATGAGGTGAAGAATGCCGGCAAATCTTCGCCGGAGGGTGAGGGCAACTGGGCGAAATCGAGCTTCGAGGACCTCGTTCAGTACAATGACGGCTTCCGTTCCAATCTGATCGGTACGCCGAAACAGGTGGCCGAGCGCATCGTGCGCCTGAAGCGCGCCGGCGCCGACCTCATCCTGCTCGGTTTCCTGCATTTCCAGGAAGAGGTCGAGTATTTCGGCAAGCACGTCATCCCGCTGGTGCGTGCGCTGGAAGAGGCCGAGGAAAACGCCGCCATCGCGGCAGAATAAGGCAAGACGAACCAAGCGGAGCGGCGGCCCGGCTGCCGCTCCCTGCAACGCGGATGCGATCGTGCCCGCGAAGGAAAGCCTGTGCCCGCTGGGCAATGGACGGAATGAACCATGTCGGCATCGAATTATCTGCTCGTGGGGCTTGGCAGCGAGGTGGCCGTTCCACCCGATATCGCGGAGCATCTTGCGCTGCGCAACGCCTCTGCCGAGCCGCTCGCGCCACAACCGGACAAGACGCTCGCGCTGGAACTCAACGGCATCGACCTGTCCTTCGGCGGTGTGGTCGCGCTCAAGGACGTGGACTTGGCGGTGCGTCATGGTGAGATCCGCGCGATCATCGGTCCCAACGGCGCCGGCAAGAGTTCGCTGATCAATGTCATTTCCGGCGTCTATCGGCCGGATCGCGGCCATGTCGCGATCCATGGCTTCGCCTACCAGCCGGTCCCGACGCAGAAGCTGGCCAAGCTTGGTGTCGCCCGCACCTTTCAGAACCTTGCGCTCTTCAAGGGTCTCAGCGTGCTCGACAACGTCGCCGCCGGCCGCGCCTATGCCGGTCGGTCGAATTTTCTCAGCCAGATCATCGGCCTCCCCAACGCGCGCCGCGAACAGGCGGATGCCCGCGAACGGGCGGGCCGGATCATCGATTTCCTGAACCTCAAACCCTATGCCGACCGGCTGGCCGGCACGCTGCCCTATGGCCTGCAGAAGCGCGTGGAGCTGGCGCGGGCGCTGGCCGCAGAGCCGCGCATCCTGCTGCTCGACGAGCCCATGGCAGGCATGACGGCGACGGAGAAGAACGAACTCGCGGACTATGTCCGCCTCGCACGCGACGAATACGCCATCACCGTCGTGCTGATCGAGCACGATATCGGCGTGGTCATGGGTCTCTCCGACCGCATCGCCGTGCTCGATTATGGCCGCAAGATCGCCGACGGCACGCCAAAGGAGATCGCAAGTGATCAGCGCGTCATCGACGCCTATCTCGGCGTGCCGCCGGAAAACGAAGACGGGGAGGGCATCTGATGGCCGAATTCGATTGGCTTTTCTTCACCGAGGTGCTGATCGGCGGGCTGCTCTCCGGCGTGATGTATTCCCTCGTCGCCATCGGCTTCGTGCTGATCTACAAGACCTCGGGCGTGCTGAATTTTTCGCAAGGTGCGCTGCTCCTCTTTGCTGCTCTCACCTTCGTCAGTCTGACGGAACGAGGCGTTCCGTTCCCGGCGGCCTTCGCGATCACCTTCGCGGCGATGGTGGTCATCGGCATCGCCATCGAGCGCACGGTGCTGCGCCCGCTCACCAACAAGCCGCCGATCACGCTCTTCATGGCGACGCTCGGCCTTTCCTATATCATCGAGGGTGCAGCGCAGCTCATCTGGGGCACGCAGGTTCACGGTCTCGATCTTGGCATCGAGGATATTCCGTTCGACGTCGGCGGGGTTTTCATCAGCCAGTTCGATATCTTTGCTGCCGTCGTTGCGGCCGGCATGGTGGCGGTGCTCTCGGCCTTCTTCCGCTATACCCGCATCGGGCTCGGTTTCCGCGCCGTGGCGGACGATCAGTTCGCGGCCCTTGCCGTCGGCCTCAAGCTGCCCTGGATCTGGGCAAGCGTCTGGGCGGCGGCCGGCCTCGTTGCGCTGGTTGCCGGCCTGCTCTGGGGTGCGCGTCTCGGCGTGCAATTCTCGCTGTCGCTGGTCGTGCTGAAGGCGCTGCCGGTGCTGGTGCTTGGCGGCTTCGATTCCATTCTCGGCGCCATCGTCGGTGGCCTCCTGGTCGGCGCGTCGGAAAAGCTCGCCGAGGTCTATATCGGCGATTATTTCGGCGGCGGCATCGAGGGCTGGTTCGCCTACGTCGTGGCGCTCGCCTTCCTGCTCATCCGCCCCTCCGGTCTGTTCGGCCAGAAGCTCGTGGAAAGGGTCTGATATGTCCGTCGTCACCGCCGATCTTTCTCCGCCCCTCTCGCTGCCGTTCCGCGCAGGAACGCTCGCCGTGCTCGCCGTCGCCTATCTGGTCGTGCCCTTCATCGGCTCGAGCTATCTCTTCGAGGCGATCCTGCTGCCTTTCCTGGCGCTAAGCCTCGCCGGCGTCGGGCTCAACATCCTGACGGGTTATGCCGGTCAGGTCTCGCTCGGTTCGGCCGCCTTCATGGCCGTCGGCGCCTTCGCGGCCTATAATTTCAACCTGCGGGTCGAGGCGCTGCCGCTCGTCGCCTCGATCGTACTCGCCGGCCTGTCGGCGGCGGCGATCGGCATCGTCTTCGGCCTGCCGAGCCTGCGGCTGCGCGGTTTCTACCTCGCCGTCTCGACACTCGCCGCGCAGTTCTTCGTGCAATGGGCGCTGACGAAGTTCAGCTGGTTCTCCAACAATTCCGCCTCCGGTGTCATCGACGCGCCGCCGCTGTCGCTTGCCGGGCTTTCCTTCGAGGGGCCGGTCGGCCGCTATCTCTTCGCGCTGACGGTCGTGGCTATCCTGACCTTTCTGGCTTACCGCCTCGTCTCTTCGCAGACCGGTCGCAACTTCATCGCGGTGCGCGACAACGAGATCGCCGCGCGCATCATCGGCGTGCCGGTGCTGCGCACGAAGCTGCTCGCCTTCGGTATTTCGTCTTTCATCATCGGGGTGGCCGGTGTGCTCTGGGCCTTCGCCTATCTGCGCACGGTGGAGCCGGCGGGCTTCAATCTCGACCGCTCGTTCCAGATCCTCTTCATCGTCATCATCGGTGGGCTCGCCTCCATCCGCGGCGCTTTCTTCGGCGCGGCGCTGATCGTCGTCTTCCCGCTGGTGCTCTCCCGCCTCGGCGCCTTCCTGCTGGGCGATATCTTCGATTCCGGCGTGCTCGACATGACGCAGCGCATCGTCATCGGTGCCCTTATCATCCTGTTCCTGATCCTTGAGCCTGATGGTCTCGTTTCGCTCTGGGATCGCCTGAAATCACGCATAACGGCCGCCTTCCGGCGGGCGTGAGATCCGAAGCTCCCGCTTCCAACAACAAAAACCCCGAATCCCTGAAACAACGGACGGCCGAGCGCCGCCGACAGACGGAGTGTGCCTAGACATGACCCTTTACACCAAGATCAGAGCCGCCGCTTTTGCCGCCGGCATCGGCCTTGCGGCCATCGCCGCTCCCGCCCTTGCCGACGAGCAGCATTTCCCGTTGCAGAGCTACCGCGTCGGTCCCTATGCGGCCGGCGGCACAGGCTTCTTCGGCGGCTTCATCGACTATCTCAACCTCATCAACATCAGGGACGGCGGCGTCAACGGCGTGAAGCTCACCTGGTCTGAGGCCGAAACCCAGTACGAGGTCGAGCGCGGCGTCGAGGCTTACGAGCGGCTGAAAAGCAACCAGGGCATCGCCGCCTGGAACCCGCTGTCGGTCGGCATCGCCTATGCGATGATCGATCGCATCACGCAGGACAAGGTGCCGCTGATCACCATCAACCACGGCCGCACGGATTCGACCGACGGCCGCGTCTTCCCCTATGTCTTCCCGCTGCTGCTCAATCCCTACAGCGAGACGTCGGGCATCGTGAACTACATCGCCTCCAAGGAAGGCGGCCTCGAAAGCCTGAAGGGCAAGAAGATCGTCGTGCTCTATCACGGCTCGCCCTATGGCAAGGAGACGATCCCGATCTACGAACTGCTCGCGGAAAAATACGGCTTCGAGCTGCAACAGATCGAAGTGCCGCATCCAGGCAACGAACAGCAGTCGCAATGGCTGACGATCCGTCGCGCCAAGCCTGATTATGTCGTGTTGCGCGGCTGGGGCGTGATGAACCCGGTGGCGCTGAAGACGGCCGTCAAGACCGGCTTCCCGGTCGATCACATCATCGGCAATGTCTGGTCGAATTCGGAAGAGGACGTCATTCCGGCCGGCGATGCGGCAAAGGGCTATACGGCCATCACCACGCAGGCCTCGGGCGCCGAATACCCTGTCGTCAAGGAGATCGTGAAGACGGTCTATGACGCCGGCAAGGGCAATCTCGAGGACAAGAACCGCATCGGTTCCGTCTACCACAATCTCGGTATCGTCAACGGCATTCTGAATGTCGAGGCTGTGCGCATCGCGCAGGAAAAGTTCGGCAAGCGCACGCTGACCGGCGACGAGGTTCGCTGGGGCTTCGAGCATCTGCAACTCGATCCGGCTCGCGTCGAGGCGCTGGGTGCCAAGGACCTGTTCCATTCGATCAATGTCACCTGGGACAATCACGAGGGCAATGGCTACGTGACCTTCCAGCAATGGGACGGCAAGAAGTGGAACGTCGTTTCCGATTGGATCGCGCCGGACTGGGCGTTGCTGCGGCCGATCATCGAGAAGTCGGCTGAAGCCTACGCTGCCGAAAAGGGCATCACGCTTCGCACGGCCGAAGATGCGGGTGCCGTGACGAACTGATGCTTCCGGCCGGGCACCGGAAGGTTCTCTCCGTGCCCGGCCGTAACAACCGAGATCCGCGAGGAAAATTCGACATGACAGAAGAGGGCAGGCTGCTCGCCATCGAGAGCCTTCATGCGACCTACAATCACTCCATCACCGCTCTGCACGGCGTAACGCTCTCTTTGGCGCGCGGCGAAATTCTCGCTCTCCTCGGGGCGAACGGCGCCGGCAAGACGACGACGCTGAAGGCGATTTCCAACCTGCTGCCGGCCGAGCGCGGGCAGATTTTGGCCGGGCGCGTGCAGTTCGAGGGGCACGACGTGGCACGCGAAACGCCTGCCAGCCTCGTCAGGCGCGGCCTTGTTCAGGTGCTGGAAGGGCGGCACTGCTTCAAATCGCTGACGGTCGAGGAAAATCTCGTTTCCGGCGGGCTTGGACGCAGCGGCTCGCGCGCCGAAATCGCCAGCGATCTCGAAAAGGTCTACGCGCATTTCCCCCGGCTCAAGGAGAAACGCCGGGTGCTTTCCGGCCTCACCTCCGGCGGCGAGCAGCAGATGACGGCGATCGGCCGGGCGCTGATGTCGCGGCCGCGGCTGCTGGTGCTCGACGAGCCCTCCATGGGACTTGCCCCCCTCGTCGTGCAGGACATTTTCCGCACCCTGAAACGCCTCAACCGCGAGGAGGGTCTGTCGATCCTCGTTGCCGAGCAGAACTCCGCAGTCGCGCTCACCTATGCCGACCGGGCGGTCATTCTCGAAAACGGCGTCAGCGTGCTCTCGGGCCGTGCTGCCGAATTGAAGGCGCGCGATGACGTCAAAGCCTTCTATCTCGGCCAGAAGCCGGCGGCTGCGCCCGCCTTTGCCCATTGAACCCAACCTGAAGAGGAGACTTGCCATGACCATTTCCAACGTCAACACGAAGGACGCCGTCGAGGGTGTTCCGGCCGTGCCGCGCCCGAGCGAGCCGGCTCATATCATCAAGAGCGATGCCGAGGCGATTTCGGTCGCGAAGACGCTTGCGGCCGAAATCGCGCCGGGGGCGGCGATCCGCGACCGCGACCGTATCTGGCCGGTCAAGGAACTGGATGCCTTCTCGCAAAGCGGCCTCTGGTCGATCAACGTACCGAAGAAATTCGGCGGCCCGGAAGTCTCCTATGCGACGCTCGCCAAGGTGATCGAGATCGTCTCGGCGGGGGATTCCTCCATCGGCCAGATCGCGCAGAACCATCTCGGTGTCATCGCCGCCATCCGCACGGTTTCGGATGAGGCGCAGCAGACGCTGCTTTTCGCGGAAGCGCTGCGCGGCACGCGCTTCGGCAATGCCTTCTCCGAATTCGGCTCCAAGCGTGCGGCAGATTTTGAGACGAAATTCACCGATGCCGGCGACCATGTCGTCGTCAACGGCCAGAAATTCTATTCTTCCGGCGCGTTGCTTGCGCATCTCGTGCCCATCGTCGCGCTCGATGAGGAGGGCCGTGCCTGGTATGCGATTGCCGAGCGGGATGCACCGGGCCTCACCGTCATCGACGACTGGTCGTCCTTCGGCCAGCGCACGACGCTGTCTGGCACCGTCATTCTCAACAATGTGAAAGTGCCGAAGACCCATCTTGTGCCCGGTTACAAGGGCTATGAAGTTCCGACCGCGGATGGCGCGATCTTCCAGATCATCCAGGTTGCCGTCGATACGGGTATCGCGCAGGCGGCCATCGACGAGACCGTCGATTTCGTGCGCACCAAGAGCCGCGCCTGGGTGGATAGCGGCCTCGAACGCGCCACCGACGACCCCTACACGATCCAGGCCGTCGGTGATCTGACGCTTCGGCTCCATGCGGCGCAGGCACTGTTGGAAAAGGCCGGCTACGCAATCGACCGGGCGATTGCAAATCCCAATGCCGAGACGGTCGCCGAGGCCCAGATCGTCACCGCCGAAGCGAAAATCCTTTCGACGGAAATCGCGATTGCCGCAACCAACAAGCTGTTCGAACTTGCCGGTACGCGTTCCACGCTCGCCGAACACCATCTCGACCGGCACTGGCGCAACGCCCGAACCCATACGCTGCACGACCCGGTGCGCTGGAAGTACGCGATCCTTGGCAAGTATTTCCTCAACGGTGAGAAACCGCCGCTCCACGCCTGGAGCTAGGGTCGCAAGGCCCGGCGGCCAAATCGGTCGCCGGGCTTTCCCGATCGCGAGCGTGATGGCTACCGCCAAAACCGTTGCCGATGAAATGGGCGTCCGGCCGGAAGAGAGGAGGGGAGTAGCCCCGGAATCCTGACGGCGATCGCATCTTTGAAAAGCCGGTATTCCGCCGCCGTGAGAATTATAGGTAGCATAGGGCTTGATTTTGCGATTAATATTCTATTGTTTTAGTAGAAAATACCGTGTCATGCTCGCCCGATAGGACGAGTTTTGGAAGCCGCCTCACGCTGTGCAGGAAGGAACCTAACGATGACGCTCGTGCCCGCCCACTTGCTCCCGCCATCGCGGGATGCCGATTCCCTCGCGCGGATTGCCATTATCGGCCGTGGTTTTACCGGCCTGATGACGGCTATCGCGCTGTTGAAGACCTTCCAGCGTCCTTTTCATCTCGTGATGTTCGATCCGTTTCCGAAGATCGATGGCGGCGAGAGTATCGGTCGCCCGGCTTCGCCGCTGCTCAACAGCCGCGTGCGTGATCTCTCGGTCGATCCGCTGGCCCGGGACGATTTTCGACGGTGGCTGGAGGAGGGCGGCGATTGGCGCGGCGTTGATCCGCCGGCATCCGGCAATGTCGATCATGCTTTCGTGCCCGGCGAAGTCTTCAGTGCCTATGCCTATCAGCGCTTTTCGGAAGCGCTGCGCAAGCGGGCCGATGTCCTGGTTCAGGTGCGCGCCGAGAGTGTCGCAACGATCAATCGGGATACGGCCGGTGGGCTAAGCCTGTTGTCCGGCGACGGAGATCAGGCGCGGTTCGACGCCGTATTCCTGGCGACTGGTTATGGCCTGCGTGAAGGTGCCGAGGGCAATGCGGGTCTCATCGCTGCGAAGGAGGTGCAGGTCATCGGCGGCGGCGTACATGCCGTCGACCGTGCCTTGCGTCTGCTCGCCGCTGGAGAAGCGTCTCACGTGACGCTGATTTCCGCATCCGGCTTCCTGCCGCAGCCGCATGCGCCGTCGGCCGTCGGTGTCGTCCCGTCGGATCGCCCGTTCCCCAACACGCTTCGTGGCGCCTTCCGGCATCTGCGCGAGGCGGCCAACAGGGCCGCACGCGAAGGAACCGGCTGGCAGGGCATCATGAACGATTTCCGCCTTCGTGCCCGGGAACTCTGGCAGGGATTGACGCCGGAGGAACGGCGCCGGTTCAAGCGCCATGTCAAGCCGATCTACGACAGCCATCGCAATCGCCTTCCGCTTGCTCATTTCGAACGTTTGCGCCAGGCCATAACCAGCGGCGTCATCACGGTGCGCAAGGGCAAGGTCGAGCGCATCGCCACGAATGGCGTGCTGCTGTCGGGTGCCGCAGGGCTGCAAGTCTTACCCGCAGACCGGACGATCGATTGCCGCGTTCGTCCGACGGATCTCGATTCACCGCTGTTCCGCTCCTTGCTGGCGGCGCAGCTCGTAAGACGCGACGAGCTTGACCTCGGCATTACCGTCGATCGCGATGGCCGAGCGCTTACTGCCGCAGGCGTTTTCGAAGGCTTGTTTGCCATGGGGCCGGTCGGACTGGGAAGCCTGCCGGATATCGACCTTGTACCGGAGATCGTGGTCCAGGCTCACGCGGCAGCCAGTGCGCTCGATATCTGGCTCGCAGAAACCCGCAGCCAAGCTACGGATATGAACAAGCGCTAGGGAGACTCAAATGCCGTATAATGGTTCCAAAGAGTGCGGTTTCGGCAATGAAGCTGGGTGAGTGAGTAATCGCAATCCGTTTAGTACCAGGAGGTTTCCGCGCTAGCTGCGCATAACGTTGTTGCAATCGGGTTTTCGCAGCGTTTGTTGCTTTCTATTTTCACTGGATAGCAACAGGGTTGCACCGTGTTGCAAGCAATGTTGGAGAGCGGTGTTGCTTACTTACACGCTTGATCGCGAAGTTGGGGATCGGTGATATACGCCGGAGACGTATCGTCCATACAGCGGTCGATCTGATCGTTGATTTCGAACGCCGCCACCACGATCTGGACGGCTAAGTAAACGCAAGCGGCGAACATCAGCCAACCCGTCAGCTTCAGTACTCTCAACGCTCCGACGCGAGTCATTGATACTTCTCCGGATTGGCTTTGCAATGATCTAGGATTGTTTCGAACCAGCGCTCGTACCACACCCATGAGTTCTTGTAGTCTCCTGGGCAGCCATAGCCCTTCGCAGGATTCTTTGCATCCAGACGCAGCAGCAGCATGAAGATGACGAGGTTGCGCCACCGGAGCGCCTCGGTCTTGAAGGGATTGCGCGAAGAGTCCGGTCGGAAGATTTCGTAGAGGTCCTGAACCACTGTGGAAGGCAGCGCACGGATCACTGGTGCGGTCGTTTCTCGGTTTGGTACGAGCTGGCGGTAAAGCACGTCGATCCTGAGAAGCTTGGCCTCCATTTCTGCTGACCGAACGCCCGTCGTATTGCCTGCGTAACGGAGCATGTCGGTCACAAAGCTCACGACCGACGTCCAGGTCGAGGTCTTGTCGATGCCCGCTACGGTGGCTTCGTTGCGCAGTTGGGAGAAAAAGCCGAGAAGGACGTCCTCAAGTGCGTCGGCGTCGGCATCAGCTATCAGGCGATCTAGGCAGTCGTAGCCACGTTGCCGCTCAGTCGCGTCGTAAAACCGGTCCAAAGCAGCCAGATGCTTGCGCCGGGTCGACGGCTCCAATGAGGCTTTCAGGACATCGCTCCAGATCGTCGCCCAGAACCGTGGAGCGCCGGAGGAGCCGACGCTGACAACGCCGGACAACGTATGCGGCAGCGATGGAGAGGCTAGGTTGACCGGCATGATGCCCCGCGCTGATTGACCAACGCAGAGAGCCTTTCATGACCAGTCAGAAAAGCAACACCCAAAACCGCTTCTTATCGCGGTAATCCACAGCAGCGTTACCAGCGGTTTAGCACCCAAAAGCAACAGCCGTGAAACCACCCGGTCGTTCCATAATCTATCTTATGTGATCTTTGTATTGCTGTGAAATTGCGTGACACTCGCCTGTCGACTATGGCCGTAAAACCATAGTAGCTACGGCGTCCCGACGCATCCCAAACAGCGACACCGATATGACCGACATTCCCGTGCTCGAAACCAGCCGCCTCATCCTGCGTGGCTTTCAACCGGGCGATCTCGACGCCATGACCACGATGTGGGCTTTGCCCGAGGTTGTGCGCTACATCAGCGGCGTGCCGTTGACACGTGAACAGTCCTGGACGCGGCTGCTGCGCCATGTCGGCATGTGGCATGTCATGGGCTTCGGCTTCTGGGTCATCACCGACAAGGCCACGGGCCGTCTTATTGGCGAAGCCGGGTTTCATGAGATGCGTCGGGCGATTGTGCCGGCTATCGAGAATACGCTGGAAGCCGGCTGGGGCCTGCTGCCGGAAATGCATGGCCAAGGTCTTGCCAGTGAAGCGCTGGAGGCCATGTGGACCTGGGCTGCGGAAAACCATCCGGGCATGCCGATCATCTGCATCATCGACCCGCAGAATACTGCGTCGCTGACCCTTGCAGCCCGACACGGTTTTGAGGAAACCGCGCGCGCGACCTACCAGGACTCGGAAGTTGTGATCCTGCGAAAGGTCGCAGGCTGACAGGCGATGCGCGCCATACTCCGCTAACTCGCTTTAATTAATCAACGCATCATACTGTTTATAAATAATTTTCTTTTCAAGAAATCACTTTAAGATCTTCGCGCCACATCAGAAGCGCTTTGCATCTTTCTGTGTTATTCTGCTTTCATCGAAACGGGAGTGAGCGTCATGAGATTGCCTGTCGCCGTGTTTCTTTGCGTTTCCGTGCCCCTGTTTGCGCATGCGGAAGAGCCCGTCGATACCGCGCAGGGCATCATCCAGAACCAGATCGCCGCCTTCCTGAATGACGATGCGAAGACGGCTTATTCCTTCGCGTCCCCCACCATCCGCGGAAAATTCCCGAACGAGACCGCGTTTTTCGACATGGTCAAAAAGGGCTATGCGCCGGTCTACCGTCCCGGCAATTTTGCCTTCGGCCGGTCCAAGGTGGAGGGTGACATGGTGGTACAGGAGGTGCTGATTTCAGGGCCTGACGGCAAGGACTGGACGGCGCTCTACCAGCTCCTGAAGCAGCCGGATGGCAGCTACAAGATCAACGGCGTGCATATGGTACACGCCGCGCCCGGCCCGGAAATCTGATCCTCAGAGAGGGGCGAGATCGCCCCTCGCCCATTCTTCCTGCGTCTGCGCCATGAAATCGGCGAAGCGGCCTTCCTCGATCGCCTTGCGGATGCCGGCCATCAGGTCCTGGTAGTAGGACAGGTTGTTCCAGGTCAAAAGCATGCCGCCGAGGGATTCGTTGGCGCGGATGAGGTGGTGCAGGTAGGCGCGCGAATAGTCGCGGGCGGCCGGGCAGCTCGATTGCTCGTCGAGCGGGCGCATGTCTTCCGCATGGCGGGCGTTGCGCAGGTTGATGCGGCCGCGGCGGGTGAAGGCCAGGCCGTGACGGCCGGAGCGGGTCGGCATCACGCAATCGAACATGTCGATGCCGCGTGCGACGGATTTCAGCATGTCATCAGGCGTGCCGACGCCCATCAGGTAGCGCGGCTTTTCGAACGGCATATGCGGGATGGTCGTGTCGATCATGTCGAGCATGACTTCCTGCGGCTCACCCACGGCAAGGCCGCCGATGGCATAGCCCTTGAGGTTCAGCTCGGCGAGCGCCTGTGCGGACCGCACGCGCAGATGCGGGATGTCGCCGCCTTGCACGATGCCGAACATCGCCTTGCCCGGCTGATCGCCGAAGGCCACCTTGCAGCGTTCGGCCCAGCGCAGCGACATTTCCATGGCGCGCTCGATTTCCTTGGGCGATGCAGGCAGTGCGACGCATTCGTCGAGCTGCATCTGAATATCGCTGTCGAGCAGGCCCTGAATCTCGATAGAGCGCTCCGGCGACATGTGGTGCAGCGCGCCGTCGACATGGCTCTTGAAGGTCACGCCCTGCTCGTCGAGCTTGCGCAGGCCGGAGAGCGACATGACCTGGAAGCCGCCCGAGTCGGTAAGGATCGGGTGTGGCCAGCGGATGAGTTCGTGCAGGCCGCCGAGGCGGGCGACACGCTCCGGGCCGGGGCGCAGCATCAGGTGATAGGTGTTGCCGAGAATGATATCGGCGCCGAGCTCGCGCACCTGGTCGAGATACATCGCCTTCACCGTGCCCACCGTACCGACGGGCATAAAGGCCGGCGTACGGATGGTGCCGCGCGGCATGGAGACCTCGCCGCGGCGGGCCTTGCCATCGGTGGCGAGAAGCTTGAACTCAAAAGTGTCGGTCATCGGTGGTCCCGGAAAAGCAGGCTGGAGTCGCCGTAGGAATAGAAGCGGTAGCCGGTCGCGATGGCATGGGCATAGGCGCCGCGCATGGTCTCGAGGCCGGAAAAGGCCGAGACGAGCATGAAGAGCGTCGATTTCGGCAGGTGGAAGTTGGTCATCAGGATATCGGCCGTGCGGAAGCGGTAGCCGGGCG
>NZ_CAMLFY010000054.1 GCF_946479415.1 uncultured Shinella sp.
CAGAGCAGGATGCCGATGGACAGCAGCGTGATCAGCGCCACGAAGACGCGCACATGGCCGACGAGCAGCACGAATTTCGGCGTCACGATGCAGGAAAGCGTGAAGCCGATCGTATAGCCCGTCGCGATCATCGAGATCGTCTGCGTCGACCAGCCCTCGGCGACGGCGCGCACCGGCACGACATAGCTCTGCAGCCCGAAGGCCACCATCATCAGCAGCGTGGACAGCATGAGGCTGAAAATGGAGACGAGGGTCGCCAGCATGGGAGCTCCGGGCAGAGGGGCATTCGTTTATCGAATGTCGCTCTATTGCGGGAGCCGTGCCCTGTCCACAGCGACAGCGGCTGGCGTAATCCAAGAAGAATTTTGGAAGGTCCGGAAATTCCCGGAAGGGTTGTGCTGCGAAAGCGTGTCGGGTGTGAGCCCGGCATAAGAAAGGAGGTGAGACGTTTGAAAATCCGGTTTACGCTGACGATCAGGTTCAGGACTTGGCGCTTCACCCTGACGATCAGCTAAGAAACGGAGATCGGCTTCGGCCCGGTCTCCACCGGAGGAAAGGCGTCTCACCTCCTCGCGATGAAGATCATACCACGGCGCGCACCGTGTTCAAAGGCTGCTCAGTTGGGCCTGCTCAGTTGGGCAGGAAGGCCTTGAGCGGGTCGCGGCGCTGGGCGGCATCGCGCGGCAGCGAGGCCAGCACGGAATATTCCCGGGCCGCGTTCACGGCGGCGCGAATGTCGGCAATGTCCGAGATCAGCTTGCGAAAGGCGGCCATGGTCTGCTCCTGAAAATATCTGTTTGCAAACGCGGGCGCAGCGCTTCCACGCCCACAGTCAGCTCAGCGCTGGATGAAGTCGGAAAAGAGCTGAGCAGGACGGGTGATGCGGGCGAAGCCGATGGCCGTGAGCTGCTCGTTGGCCGGAGCGGCGATACCGCTGAAGCCGTTACCGGCGCGCCGGCCGGTATGGCGGAGCGTCTCGAAGCTCGAATGAATGGGCCGAAAGCGGGCGGCGGTCATGGGTCGTTTCCTTAAATCCTGTCCTCCCGTGTCGATATATTGCGTCGCAGCATAGATTTTGCAATGCGACATTCTGCCCGGCAGATATGTGCAATGCGCATGGCTGTTGAAACATTTTGTTCATGCTGAAGGCAGATTTACGGCGAATCTGAGCAGAATTTTGCGGCTCAAAGGCGCAAGTCGTTGAAAATGTTAAGCGCGCGTCCGCGTCTTAGCCACGAAGCCCTGCACGAAAAGCGAGCAGATCCTGCCAGGCAAGCCGTTTGCTGATCGGCGCCGTCGCCAGATCCTGCGGGTGCAGTGTCGCAAAAGCCGGCACTTTGCGGCCGGAAATCTCGATTTCCTGCCACGCGCCGCGCAATTGATGGATCGTGTCGTTGGAGCGAAACAGGAACCGCGCGGCGAAATTGCCGAGAACGAGCAGCTGATTCGGCTCGGCAAGGGCGATCTGGCGCTCGATGAAGGGCCGGCAGATGTCCGCCTCGCGTTGCGACGGCGGACGATTGCCCGGCGGCCGCCACGGCACGATATTGGTGATGAGCAGATCGGCGCGGGCAAGGCCGATGCCGGCGAGCATGCGGTCTAGCATGGCGCCCTGCCGGCCGGAAAAGGGCTGGCCGTCGCGGTCGTCGTCGGCATTCGGCATGGCGCCGATCACCATGACGGATGGTTTGGCGTTGCCCTCCGCGAAGACGAGGCAGCGGGCGCTGGTCTTCAGGTTGCAGCCGTTGAAGCTTTCCATCGCCGTGCGCAATTCGTCCAGCGAACGTGCGCTGCCTGCCGCAAACTCGGCCTCGGCAATCGCCTGGCTGTCCGGGATTGCGACATTCGGCATAGGGGCAGGGGCTGCTGCCCGCGGCTGCTCCTGCCGAGCGGGCGCCTGCCGCGCCGTCTGCTGAACCGGTGCCGCCTCCCGTTGCGCGGGCGCGCCGCGCGCGGCACGCATCGCCTCGAATTCGGCGATGCGGTCGACCGCCTCTTCCTCCAGCAGCCATTCCACGCCCGCATCCGCATAGAAATGCAGGAGCGAACGAAGCTGCTCGGGATGAAGGTCGTTGGCGGCGGTCATGGTGCTACCTTAGCGAAGCCGGCCGCCGGAGGAAAGCGCCGCCGTCACGCCGCCCATTGCGCCACGTCGTCGCTTTCGCCGATCAGCGCCAAGCCATGGGCGATGGAGAGCAGCTCGCCGCCGGTCTCGATCTTGCCGGCATCGAAGCGGTTGGTGAAAATCCGGCGCACGGCCGGCACGAAGGAGGTGCCGCCGGTGAGGAACACCTTGTCGATACCGTCAGGCGCCGTCTTCGTCTTTTCCAGCACCTCATCCAGCGCGCCCCCGATGCGCGCAAGGTCCGGCGCGATCCACGCCTCGAAATCCGAGCGCTTCACTATCTTGCGGCCGGCGGCGCCCAGCGGTTTGAAGTCGAACTCGGCCTCTTCCGCGCCCGACAGGGCCATTTTGGTGGCCGAGATCGACTGATAGAGCGGGTAACCTTCGTCGTGCTCGACCAGATCGATGAACAGTTCCAGCTTTTCCGGCTCCAGCGCCGAACGCACCAGCGACTTGAGGTCGGTGAACTCGCGCGTCGTCTTGAAGATCGATAGCTGGTTCCAGCGCGCGAAATTGGCGTAGTAGCCCGAGGGCACTTCCAGCACCTTGTCGAAGCTCTTGAAATGCGAGCCCTTGCCGATTTCCGGCGCTACGAGATGTTCGATCATGCGGGAATCGAAATGGTCGCCCGCAATGCCGACGCCGGAGTGGCCGATCGGCGTCGCCGTCAGCCGGCCGGCCTGCCGCTCGAAGCGGATCAGCGAATAGTCTGTCGTGCCGCCGCCGAAATCGGCGACGAGAACGGTGGCGTCGCTCTTCAGCGTCTGTGCGAAATAATAGGCGGCGGCGACGGGCTCGTAGACATAGTGGATTTCCGGAAAGCCGAGCCGGGTCAGTGCCTCATTGTAGCGTTCGAGCGCGAGGTCCGGGTCCGGGCTTGCGCCGGCAAACTGCACCGGGCGCCCGGCAACGAGGCGCGAGACCGCGCCCGGCCATTCCGTGCCGGCATAGGCCTTCAGCCGCCGCAGGAACACTTCCATCAGGTCGTCGAACGTGTGCCTACGCGCGAAGACCAGCGTGCCCTGGAAGAGGGCGCTTGCCGCGAAGGTCTTGATCGACTGGAGAAAACGACAATCACCGGGATTGTCGATGAACTGGCGGATCGCCGCCTGTCCGGCCTCCACCTTCAGGGCCTGCGCGCCGACCACCGGATCCTTCATGAAGGAGAGCGCGGTGCGCATCGTATCGGTCTCGCCGACACTGCTGGTAAAATGCATGGATTGCGTTTCGCTGCCGCCGGAGGCGAGCGCGAGAACCGTGTTCGTCGTGCCGAAGTCAAGCCCGAGTGCCCGTGCCATCGCCGTGCCCCTCTCATCTGTCGAAATGTGTTGAAGCGGCGCAAATGGCGCCGCGCGAAAGGGCGCATCAGATGCGCTCTGGAATGAAGAGGGCGCGAGATGCCACAGGCGAGGGGGAATGGCAAGGGCGGACGCCCATCCGACCTTGCAAAAACGGCGGGCAAAAGGCGGCCCGCCGGATGGAGGTTCAGACCGAATGCGCCGCGCCGCCGTCGCAGCGCACGAGGCTGCCGGTGACATAGCTCGCCGGGCCGCTGCACAGGAAGGCGGCGGTGGCGGCGAATTCCTCGACGGTGCCGTAGCGGCGGGCGGGAATGGCCTTTTCCGAGGCGGCCTTCACATCATCCAGGCTCTTGCCGCTACGCTCGGCGGCGGCAGCGTCAAGGCTTTTCAGGCGGTCGGTGAAGATGCTGCCGGGCAAAAGCATGTTGCTGGTCACGCCGTATTGCGCGACTTCCGTCGAAAGTGTCTTCGACCAGCCGGCCAGCGCCGGGCGCAGCGTATTGGAAAGGGCCAGGCCGGAGATCGGCTCGATCACGCCGGAGGAGGCGACGGTGAGGATGCGGCCCCAGCGCTGCTCCTTCATGCCCGGCAGGAGCCGGTTGGTGAGGGTAATGAGGCGCAGCACCATGGAATGGAAATAGGTCAGAAGCTTCTCTTCGCTCATGTCCTCGGTGGAGCCGGGCGTCGGCCCGCCGGAGTTGTTGACGAGGATGTCCACGCCGCCGAGCTTTTCGCCGACTGCCGAAACGACGGTCTCCACGAAGGCCTCATCGCCGAGATCGGCTTGCACCCAGTCCGCGCGGCCAAGACCTTCGGCATTGATCGCCGCGCAATTGGCGGCGAGCGTCTCGGCGCTGCGGCCGCAGAGCAGCACATGGACGCCCTCGCGGGCGAGCGCCACGGCAATGCCCTTGCCGAGGCCGCGGGAGGAGGCGAGAACGAGGGCGCGCTTGCCGGCGATGCCGAGATCCATTGGCGGATGTCCTTTGACGGTCGGGTGATCAGGCGCTGTAGGGCACCTTGCCCGGATTGAAGAGGTTTTTCGGGTCGAGCGCCGCCTTGATCGCCTGCGCGACCGCGCGGCGGGTCGGATTGCCGAAGGTCAGATAGGCACGCTGCTTCTCCGTTCCCACCCCATGTTCGGCCGAAAAGCTGCCGCCGGCTTCCGCTACACCGGTATAGACGGCATCCTCGATCGGCGTCTTGTAAGCTTTCCCAGCCACGCCTGGGCCTGCAACACAGATATGCAGATTGCCATCCGAAACATGGCCATAGACATAGGCGTAAAAATCCTTGTCGACGACTTTCAATCTGCTTGTCAGTCTCGCGACATATGCGTCGAGCGCATCCGGCGGCAGGGAAACGTCGAAAGACGGTGCCGATGGGAAATGCCGGTACATGAAAGTATCATCTTCACGCAGTGCCCAAAAACGCTGTGCCTGATCGAGGGAGGAGGCGACGATGCCACTCGTCAGGCCGTGATCTTCCCATAGGGTCGCAAGACCATCCTCCAGTGCGCTTCGGGCGTCTGCTTCACTGGCCGCGGAAACCTCCATCAGCAAGATTGCGGACGTTTCGCCGTCGAGCCAATCCACATCGAAGCCGCGGTCGTGCGCGCTGTCGATGAAGAATTTTCGCCACATCAGTTCGGTTCCCTCCAGCTGCACCGCCGGCTGCGCCCGGAAATGGCCGACGAGGGCTAGTGCGGAAGTGGCATCCCGAACGCCGACAAGCGCCGTGGCGCGCTGCGGATTGAAACTTTCGAGCTTCACGACCGCGCGGGTGA
This sequence comes from uncultured Shinella sp., assembly GCF_946479415.1. The sequence goes on from NZ_CAMLFY010000054.1 coordinate 5,213, forward strand.
CGAGACCGTAGGCACCCTCCGAGCCGATGAGAAGCTGCTTGATATCAGGCCCGGCGCTCACCTTCAGCACGCGCGTGAGGTCGCTGACGAGGCTGCCATCCGGCATCACAGCCTCTATGCCCAGGACCTGATGGCGCATCACACCGTTGCGGAAGGCGAGGATGCCGCCGGCATTGGTGGCGATCATGCCGCCGATCGTGGCGCTGCCGCGCGCCGCAAGATCGATACCGGGCGTCAGGCCGAATTCCGCCGCCGCCTCCTGCAAGGCCTGCAAGGTCACGCCGGCCCCGACGGTCGCGGTGCGGGCCAGCGGATCGATCGCCTCGATGCGGTTGAGCTTCGCGGTCGAGACGATCAGCTCGCCCTGCCGGCTGATGCCGCCGCCGACGAGCCCGGTGCGCCCGCCCTGCGGCACGATCGGCACATTGTTTTCCACGCACCAGCGCACGATGGCCGCGGCCGCCTCCGGCGTTGCCGGCTGCGCCATGACACCGGCGCCAAAATTGTCGGGATGTTCGCCGGGATGCCTGCCCTGAAGCGTCTCGCTTCCGATAAGGTGAAGATCCGCGCTGAATTCGTTCAAGTCCTGCTGGAGCGATCGGATAATCTCGGACATGGACAATGATGCTCCCGCTGACTGGCTGCCGAATGCCTAATCCTGCGGGAGATCGGAATCAAGCGAGCGTACGGCGAACACCTGACAAACAATTGACGTTTACGTATAAGTCAATAAACTTCCGGCCTTGACATGACGTCATGCGCAAAAGCCGGAAACTCTGTCGCAGAACGGCTCGACAAGATTTCTGGTATTTGTCATGACAGGATGGACCTTTGGGACTTTCCGCGGCTTTCGAGGGGGCGCGGGTGGAGAGAGAAATGAGCGAAGAAATGGAACTTCCCGAACGCGAAAGCATGGAATTCGACGTCGTGATCGTCGGCGCCGGTCCTGCGGGGCTTTCGGCCGCGATCCGGCTGAAGCAGGTCAATCCGGACCTGACGGTCGTGGTGCTGGAAAAGGGCTCGGAAGTCGGCGCACATATCCTCTCCGGCGCGGTCGTCGATCCGATCGGTATCGATCGCCTGCTGCCCGGCTGGCGCGAGGATGAAAGCCACCCGTTCAAGACCGCGGTGACGGACGACCACTTCCTGCTGCTCGGCCCAGCCGGTTCGGTGCGCCTGCCGAACTTCGCCATGCCGCCGCTGATGAACAACCACGGCAACTACATCGTTTCGCTCGGCAATGTCTGTCGCTGGCTCGCGACCAAGGCGGAAGAGCTCGGCGTCGAGATCTATCCCGGCTTTGCCGCTTCCGAAGTGCTCTATAATGACGAGGGCGCCGTCATCGGTGTCGCCACCGGCGACATGGGCATCGAGCGCAATGGCGAGCCCGGCCCGAACTATACGCGCGGCATGGCGCTGCTCGGCAAATACACGCTGATCTCGGAGGGCGTGCGCGGCTCGCTCGCCAAGCAGCTCATCCAGAAATTCGATCTCCAGAAGGATCGCGAACTGCAAAAATTCGGCATCGGCCTCAAGGAACTCTGGCAGGTCAAGCCTGAGAACCACAAGCCCGGTCTCGTGCAGCACTCCTTCGGCTGGCCGCTCGGCATGAAGACCGGTGGCGGCTCGTTCCTCTATCATCTGGAAGACAACCTCGTCGCCGTCGGCTTCGTGGTGCACTTGAACTACAAGAACCCCTACCTCTTCCCCTTCGAGGAATTCCAGCGCTTCAAGACGCATCCGGCGATCCGCGGCACCTTCGAAGGCGGCAAGCGCCTCTCCTATGGTGCGCGCGCCATCACCGAGGGCGGCTACCAGTCGGTGCCGAAACTGTCCTTCCCGGGCGGCGCGCTGATCGGTTGCTCGGCCGGCTTCGTCAACGTTCCGCGCATCAAGGGCAGCCATAACGCCGTTCTTTCTGGCATCCTCGCGGCCGAGAAACTGGCGGATGCGATTGCCAATGGACGCGCCAATGACGAGCCGATCGAGATCGAGCAGGGCTGGCGCGACAGCGCCATCGGCTCCGACCTCAGAAAGGTGCGCAACGTCAAGCCGCTGTGGTCGAAGCTCGGCACCGCACTCGGCGTGGCGCTCGGCGGCCTCGACATGTGGACGAACACGCTGTTCGGCGGTTCGATCTTCGGCACGCTGAAGCACGGCAAGACGGACGCGCAGTCGCTCGAGCCGGCCGCCAAGCACAAGCGCATCGACTATCCGAAGCCGGATGGTGTCCTGACTTTCGACCGTCTCTCCTCGGTGTTCCTCTCGAACACCAACCACGAGGAGGACCAGCCGATCCACCTTCAGGTGAAGAACCCGGAGCTGCAGAAGACGTCAGAACTCGACATCTATGCCGGTCCGTCGACACGCTACTGTCCGGCCGGTGTCTACGAATGGGTGGAGAAGGACGGCAAGGACGTCTTCGTCATCAACGCGCAGAACTGCGTGCACTGCAAGACCTGCGACATCAAGGATCCCAACCAGAACATCAACTGGGTGCCGCCGCAGGGCGGCGAGGGGCCGGTCTATCCGAATATGTGATGCGCTCAGCGCAAATAACAAAGGCCGCCTTTGAGGCGGCCTTTTTACTGCCGTGCCGCCTTTAGCCATGGCGTGTTGCTCGCCGACGATTCACCTTGCCGATCAAAGGCAGTCACCTCTCTCTCCCCCGTCATCATCGGCTCAAGGCCGAGGATGACGGGGGAGAGAGAGGTGCTTCCGATTCCCGTCCGGGGCGTTTTTGGTAGGGCCGATCCCGCCTTCTTTTCGTCATCGACCTTAATATCTCCTGCAACCGCAGCGCGCTCCTTAACCCTCGATTAACCATAACCGCATAATTCTCGGCCCCGAGGACTGATCTTAAAGGGGCTTTAACCATGTCGATTTCCCGCCGCGGATTCCTGATCGGCGCGTCTGCACTGCTTGCAGGCTGCGCGACCAACGGCGTAAGCGACCGCGCCAATTACGGGGACCGGCTGGAGGAGAAACATCCGCTGAAGGCGATGCCGCTCGACAAGATCAAGCCGGAACTGCGCCGCCAGGAAGTCGCCTACAGTACCGATCACGCCGCCGGCACCATCGTCGTCGATACGCCGGCGCGGCGGCTTTATTATGTACTCGGCGGTGGTCGCGCGATGCGCTACGGTATCGGCGTCGGCAGGCAGGGCTATTCGCTGGCGGGCAGCGCCTATATCGGCCGCAAGGCGGAATGGCCGACCTGGACGCCGACGCCGAACATGATCCGCCGCGACCCGAAGAAGAACCTGAAATATGCCGGCGGCCTCGAAGGCGGCCCGAACAATCCGCTCGGCGCGCGCGCCATCTATCTCTACCAGAACGGCAACGACACCATGTTCCGCATCCATGGCACAAACCAGCCATGGTCGATCGGCCAGGCCATGTCGAGCGGCTGCGTGCGCATGCTGAACCATGACGTGATCGACCTTTACGAACGCGTCAAGGTCGGCGGCCGGGTGCATGTCATCCAGGGACGCCGCGAAGCCTGATCTTCCAGGCCATGTCGCAATAAGAAAAGGCCGGCACATGCCGGCCTTTTGCGTTTCGGGTTGAAAAAGCTGAATTGTATCATGCCATTGCCCGCATATTCCCGGTCTCGGAAAAGGTTGGGACGGTCTCGTGAAATTGAACGCTCGATGACGCATTGGGTTCAATCGCAGACGCATTCGTACCGTTATTCGACCCAGCAGATGCAAAAGTCGAGGGTGCGGTATCGCGGAATCCAAAGGCTTCGCTGAAGGCCGGCTCCGAGAACGATCCGCATGGGATCACAGGTCCGGCGGCGGCGGTGCAGCGGGGTCTGACTGGGCACAATGACACCGTCGACATAAGGGAACGGATAATGAAACATCTTCTTGCTTCCACCTGCCTCATTGCGGGCCTCCTGGCCATGACGGGTGCCGCGCGCGCCGAATGCGGCGACGTGACCATCGCCAGCATGAATTGGCAGAGCGCCGAAGTGCTGGCCGCACTCGACAAGTTCATCCTGACTGAAGGCTATGGCTGCAATGCCGAAGTCATCGTCGGTGACACGGTTCCGACCATCACCTCGATGATCGAAAAGGGCGAACCGGATCTGGCGCCGGAAGGCTGGGTCGACCTGCTGCCCGACGTCGTCAACCGCGGCATCGAGGAAGGCAAGCTGATCGGTGCGGCCGTGGCGCTGTCCGACGCCGCCGTCCAGGGCTGGTGGATCCCGAAATACATCGCAGACGCCCATCCCGACATCAAGACGATCGACGACGCGCTGAAGCATCCGGAGCTGTTCCCCGATCCGGAAGACAAGTCGAAGGGCGCCGTGCATAACGGTCCGCAGGGCTGGGGCGGCACGGTCGTGACCTCGCAGCTCTACAAGGCCTATGGCGGCGAAGCGGCGAACTTCATGCTCGTCGACACGGGCTCGGCCGCCGGCCTCGATGGCTCGATTGCCAAGGCCTACGAGCGCAAGGAAGGCTGGGTCGGTTACTACTGGGCACCGACGGCGCTTCTCGGCAAGTACGAGATGGTGAAGCTCGAGCATGGCGTTCCCTATGACGCCGCCGAATGGAAGCGCTGCAACACCGTTGCCGACTGCGCAGACCCGAAGAAGAACGACTGGCCGAAGGACAAGGTCCAGACGCTCGTCACCAAGGGCTTTTCCGAGCGCGGCGGTGCGGATGTCATGGGCTACCTCAACAAGCGCGCCTGGTCGAACGACACCGTCAACAAGCTGATGGCCTGGATGACCGACAACCAGGCGAGCGGCGACGACGGTGCCAAGCACTTCCTGGAAGAGAACGAAGCCCTCTGGAAGGAATGGGTCTCGCCGGAAGCTGCCGAGAAGATCAAGGCCGCTCTCTGATCGCCTGATCAAGGATTCGGGCGGCGCGTTTTCGGCGCGCCGCCCTTTGCCTTCGTTTTAGCGCATGCCTTTGGCGCAAATCGCAGCGCCCTTTCCCTCGGCATGCTTCAGGGTTGGCTCATAAAACCGGCGCAAGACCGGACGGAGTCGGAAGGGGATCGACATGGATTGGTTTACGAAATTTCCCACAATGAATGCGGATAGCCTGCGTGACCTCAAGAAGGGCATCGACGAGGGGTTCCGCGGTTTCACCCGCGCCTATGGCGACGGCATCGAATCGATCTTCGTGCCGCTGCAGCATTTTCTGATCTGGTCCGAGCGCTTCATGACCAGAACACCCTGGCCGATCATCATCCTCCTGATCGCCGCCATTGCCTGGTTTGCCAGCCGTAACTGGAAGATCGTCGTCGGCACGGTCGTCACCCTGCTCCTCATCGGTTATTTCGACATGTGGGATGATACGATGAAGACGGTCTCGATGATCTTCGTCTGTACCGTGCTGTCGATCGCCATCGGCATTCCGATCGGTATCATCATGTCGCGGTCGGATCGCGTGCAGAACGTGGTCAACCCGGTGCTCGACGTCATGCAGACCATGCCGAGCTTCGTCTATCTGATCCCGGTCGTCATGTTGCTCGGCATCGGCAAGGTGCCCGGCTTGATCGCGGTGGTCATCTACGCCATCCCGCCGATGATCCGCCTTACCAATCTCGGCATCCGTCTCGTCGACAAGGACGTGCTGGAGGCGGCCGATGCCTTCGGTTCGTCGAGCTGGCAGAAGCTGAAGAACGTGCAGATGCCGCTGGCGCTGCCCACCATCATGGCCGGTATCAACCAGACGATCATGATGGCGCTTGCCATGGTCGTCATCGCCTCGATGATCGGTGTCCAGGGTCTCGGCCAGCCGGTGCTGAAGGCGATCTCCAACCAGTATTTCACGCTCGGCATCTTCAACGGCCTCGCCATCGTCGGCATCGCGATCATCTTCGACCGCGTCAGCCAGGCCTTCGGCAAGCGCCTGCAGAAGCACCGCGAGATCGTGCACGGCTGATCCGGGAAGCAGACATGGAAAAGGGCGCCCCGGCACAGCCGCGGCGCCCTTTTTCGTTTCGATCTAGTGCTTGGGAGAGAGAATGCCGGTCGAGAGCGCCACACCGCCGCCGACGACCAGCGCGGCCGTCATCTCGGCTGCGCCAAAACTTTCGCCGAGGAAGATCGCGCCGCCAAGCGTTGCGAGCACTGGCGTGATGGCGGTGAAGGCGGCGGCCTGGCTGCCGCCGAGGGCACGGATGGCGGTGCCATAGGCGAAGGTGGCGACGAGGCCGGAAAGAATGCCCTGGCTGGTGATCTGAAGCGCAAGGTCGGGCAGGGTGGCGGCGGCAAGGTGCGTGCCGAAGATTGCGGCGAGCACCAGATGGATCAGGAAAGACCAGACTGCGATGATGGCGGCACCCTCGAGGGCGGAAAGGCCCGAGCGGCGGAAGGCATGGGTAAAGCCGGCCCACAGCACGGCGCCGATCGGCAGCAATACGAAGCCGGTCGCGGTCATGCCGCTTTTCAGCATGCTTGCGGTGAGCAGGATCGCGACACCCGCAACGATGGCGGCGAGGCCGGCAAGGCGCATGCGGTCCGGCCGCTCGCCGAACAGAACCATGCCGATGAGCGCGGTTGCCAGCGGCAGCGAGCCGCCGAGCAGGATGCCGCCCGGTGCGGCCGGCGTGACATGCAGCGCCGCCGCCGTGATCTGGAAGAAGACGGCGCCGGCACCGGCCACCATCACGACGATCAACTTGAGCGGCACGTGCTTTGGCAGAAGCCCGGTCTTGAGCCAGATCGGTGCCAGCAGGATGGCTGGAACGCCGTAGCGGATGAGGCCGATATCGATCGTGCCGAGCGGTGTCGCGGCGGTGTGGCGCGTCGCCAGCACCCAGAGCGCCCAGATCAGCACCGTCACCACGCCGCCCGCATAGCCGGCGACAACAGGATTGGATTTGTCTTCGGAAGAAAGCGAGATCATGGCCATGGCGGGTATCCTTTCTGCGCTGGCTCATTTGTGGTGAAACTCTAGCGCTGAAGGGCGGGGCATGTCCTTGCGTGTTGTGCCTTGGAGAACGTAGGATGCGCAGGATTTCACCAATTTAGACCATGAAAGTTTTCGAATATGCCAAATCTGGATAAATTCGATATCGCCATCCTCAAGGTGCTGCAGGAAGATGCGCGCGCGACCAATGTGGAGATTGCCGAGCGCGTGAACCTCTCACCCTCGCCATGCCTCCGGCGCATCCGCAATCTCGAGAAATCCGGTGTGCTGCGCGGCTACCGGGCGGATATCGATCGCAAGGAGGTGGGGCTCGGCCTGACGGTCTTCGTCGAAATCAAGGTGGGGCATCACAGCCGCGAAAATGCCATGGCCCAGCAGGAGGCGCTGCTGGCGGTGCCGGAGGTCGTCTCCTGTTTCCTGATCTCGGGCAATGCGGATTTTCTGGCGGAAGTGGTGGTGGAGGACCTCTCCGCCTATGAACGGCTCCTGACCGAAACGCTGCTCACCATGCCCGGCGTTTCCGACATCCGCTCGAATTTCGCGATCCGCAGCATCAAGACGGGCGGTCCGCTGAAACTGCCGTCGCTCTAAAACGGCAAACCGCCCCGGCTGAGCGCCGGGGCGGGGGGACGGCCGGGAGAGGCAGGGCCGTCCGTCGGGATGCCGCGTCTGGAGAGAGCGGGCGGCATCCGGTCCTGCCGTCATTGGGCAGGGACGGCAGAAGCTGTTGCGGATTTCCAGGCGACGACCATCAGGCCGCCGATGACGGTGATGTGTTCGGCGACGAAGTGGAATTCGATGGTGCGCATCGGTTCCTGCATCGCCCAGAAATTATGGGCGATCGGAATGGTGAGCGCGGTGAAGACGGCGAGCATGCCGGCGCCGAGCCAGGTCCAGCGGTTGGAAATGATGAGGGCCGAGCCGATGAGCTGGGTCAGTGCGCTGGCGACATTGAAGAAGGCCGCCGGCTCCAGGCCGAAATGCGTCATCTCCAGGAGACCGCCATCGAAATCGGCGAGCTTGGCGATGCCGGACAGCCAGAACATCGAGGTCAGGATCGTGCGGGCGATGAAGCCGAAGGTGCGGCTCCCGGTCATGCTTTCAATCAAGGCGGACACGTAAATCTCCAATAAACGTCATAGGTTGGCGGGAAGGGTTCTGTGTTGCTTTCCCGTGTGCCGCCCGCCGTTTTTCGTTTCTTTCGGTGGGCTGCGATGGCCTATGTCTACCAGAGTTCCTTGCCGTCCCTGTCACCTTGGTAACACCCCTCCGCCGCTCTGGAGGCGAGCGGCGGAGGGGGATTTTCGAGTTTAGAAACCAGCGAGAACGAGCTTGCCGCGCGTGCGCCCGCTCTCGATCATCGCATGGGCCTTCTTCAGGTTCTCCGCGTTGATCGTGCCGACGGTCTCCGCCAGCGTCGTGCGCAGGGTTCCCGCATCGACGAGACGCGAGACCTCGTTCAGAAGCGTGTGCTGCTCGATCATGTCAGGCGTCTGGAAGAGCGAGCGGGTGAACATCAGCTCCCAATGGGTCGAGACGGCCTTGCGCTTGAAGGGCATCACGTCGAGCACCTTCGGATCGTCGATCAGGCCGAAGCGGCCCTGCGGGGCGATGGTCTCGACGATGGCCGCCAGATGATCCTCGGTATTGGTCGTCGAAAAGACGAAGGCCGGCGCGCCGATGCCGAGGGCTGCCACCTCATCGGCGAGCGGCTTGCTGTGATCCACCACATGATGCGCGCCGAGCGACTTGACCCATTCCGCCGTTTCGGGTCGCGAGGCAGTGGCGATGACGGTGAGATCGGTCAGGTGGCGGGCGAGCTGCACGGCAATCGAGCCGACGCCTCCGGCGCCGCCGATGATGAGGATCGCCTTGGCGGCGCCCGGCACGGCGTCGCGCACCTTCAGCCGGTCGAACAGCATTTCCCAGGCGGTGATCGCCGTCAGCGGCAGGGCTGCGGCGGCGGCAAAATCGAGCGAGGCGGGCTTGCGGCCGACGATACGCTCGTCGACGAGGTGGAATTCGGAATTCGTGCCCGGCCGGTCGATGGCGCCGGAATAGAACACGGCATCACCCGCCTTGAACAGCGTGACATCGGGGCCGACCGCCTTGACGATGCCGGCGGCGTCGAAACCGAGCACGCGCCATCCGCCATCGGCGGGTGCTGCATTACGCCGCAGCTTCGTATCGACGGGGTTGACCGAGACGGCCTTGATCTCGACCAGCAGGTCCCGTCCGCGGGGTTCCGGTGTGGGCAGGTCGATCTCGACGAGGGCGGTGTCGGCGGTGATGGCCTGCGGGGTCTGGTAGGCGATGGCACGCATGGGTGTCTCCTTTCGCGTTGAATGGAGACTAGATGAAGAGTAACCTCGATCTTCGCAAGAATGCACATTTTGTGCACATAGTGTCGAAAAGGATACCGTGGCATGTCCCGCCCGCGCGCCAAGCTCACCAAGAATTTTCCCGGCTGCCCGGTCGAATCGACGCTCTCCTTCCTCGACGGAAAATGGAAGGGCGTGATCCTCTATCACCTGATGATGGAGGGCACGTTGCGCTTCAACGAGCTGCGCCGCCGGCTGCCCAGCGTCACGCAGCGCATGCTGACCAAGCAGCTGCGTGAGCTGGAGGATGCCGGCATCCTGTCGCGCACCATTTTCCCCGTCGTGCCACCGCGCGTCGATTATGCGCTGACAACGGCCGGCCGAAGCCTTGAGCCGATCATCCGGGCGCTGGCCGCCTGGGGCGCTCAGAACGTCATCTGCGAGGATGGCCAGAACGTCATCCGCCTTGCCCCGCAAACGGAAACGGCGTCCCCCGGAAGGGACGCCGCCTGATTTTCAGGGTCTTGAACGCCGTCACTCGGCCGGGCAGACCGGCGTTTCCTCGTTGTCGATCTTGTCGAGCGTCATCGAGACCAGATAGATGCCGAAGCCGACCACCGCCGTTGCCGCCCCTACGAAGCCCATCGAGCCGTAGCCGTAACCGGCGCTGATCGCCATGCCGCCGAACAGCGCGCCGAGCGCATTGGCAACGTTGAAGGCGGAGTGGTTGAGGGCGGCGGCGAGCGTCTGCGCATCGCCGGCCACATCCATCAGGCGCGTCTGGAGCGCGGGACCGACAACGAAGCTGCAACCGATGAGGAAGCAGCAGACGCCGAGCAGGATCGGGTTCTCCGCCGTCAGCGACAGGCTGATCAGCACGAAGAAGTAGAGCACCAGCGACCAGCCGATGGTGCGCATCAGCGAGAGATCGGCAAGCTTGGCGCCAAAAATGTTGCCGACGATCATGCCGCAGCCGAAGATCGCCATGATGACCGGCACCATGCTGACATGGAGGCCGGCGACCTCGGTAACGATCGGCGAGATGTAGCTGAACACGGCGAACATGCCGCAGAAGCCGGTGGCCGCGATGCCGAGCGTCAGCCAGACCTGCTTGCGCTTCAGCGCCCCGAGTTCCGTCAGCGCATTGATGCCCTTCGGCGCCTTGTCGCGCGGCAGGAAGATGGCGATGAGGGCGACGGTCAGCATGCCGGTGATGCCGACGGCGACGAACATGAACTGCCAGTCGAAGAGCTGGCCGAAGAAAGCGGCGAGCGGTGTGCCGATCAGCGTTGCGACCGTCAGGCCGAGCATGACCTTGCCGACAGCCTGCGTGCGCTTGTTGACCGGCACCATGGAGGCGGCGACCAGCGCTGCAACGCCGAAATAGGCGCCGTGCGGCAGGCCGGCCAGGAAGCGGAACAGGATAAAGCTCTCGAAGGTCGGGGCGACCGCGCTGGCGAGATTACCGGCGGCAAACAGGCCCATCAGCACCAGCAGCAGGTCGCGACGGCGGAAACGCGCACCGATGACGGCGATAACGGGAGCACCCACCACGACGCCGAAAGCATAGGCGCTGATGACGTAACCGGCCTGCGCCGTCGTCACGCCGAAGGTCGTGCCGACATCCGGCAGCAGGCCCATGATGGCGAATTCGCCGGTGCCGATGCCGAAGCTGCCGACGGCCAGCGCCAGGATGATGAGGGTGACGGTGAGGGCTGGAATCGGCGGCTGCCCGGAGGAGAGGGCGGCGTTGGGCAGGGGGTGTTCAGTCACGGGTCGGCTCCGCAGATAGGATGGCGCACGCGGACAATCCATGACGGTCCCTCACAAGGGCGGCCACTCCTCCTGGCTGCTGATGTGGTTTGGTCCGGCCGGATCGGCCACGATAAGGAAGGTAAATTCAAGCCGGCGGGCGCACTCCCGACGCACGCGACCGGCTTGCACTATATCAAACTAAGGCAAACTTCCTATCCTGATTTTTCACCTCCCCGCATTTGGCCAACACGGGGGCATTTTCACGATTTGTTGCACTCTGTTTCGTCTGCGCCTGTTAATCGCCGCTTTCTAGACTATCTAATGGATCGACTTCACCCTTCAGGCGTTCTCGGCCGACAAGCGGAGTATACGAATGAGAGTACAGGCGATTTTCAACAGGGACGGGGGGACGTTCCGCACCACCGACATGGAGGCTTATGCCCGCCATGCCGAGAAGGTTTTTGCGGAGGCAGGGCACCATCTCGATTGCGATATCGTCGAAGGGGCCGATATCGAAATGGCGCTGCGCCGCTGTTCGGACCGCAATGATCTCGATGCGATGCTGGCCGGCGGCGGTGACGGCACGGTCTCGGCCGCGGCCGGTTTCGCCTGGCAGAACAAGATGCCGCTCGGCATCATCCCGGCCGGCACGATGAACCTCTTTGCGCGCTCGCTGAAGATCCCGCTCGATATCTGGCAGGCGATCGACGCGCTGGCCGACGGCGATATCGCCGCCGCCGATATCGGCACGGCGGATGACCGCGCCTTCGTGCACCAGTTTTCCGCCGGCCTGCATGCCCGCATGGTGCGGCTGCGCAATGCCATGACCTACCGTTCGCGTGTCGGCAAGATCGCCGCCAACACCCGCGCGGCCGTCGGTGTTATCCTCAATCCGCCGGAATTCGAGGTGGAGTTCGATGTCGACGGCGTGCAGGAGCACCGCAAGGTCTCGGCCATCAATGTCTCGAACAACCGGTTCGGCGAAAACGGCCTGCTCTATGCGGAAGACCTGACCGGTGGTCATCTCGGCTTCTACACGACGAACCCGCTGAAACCGGCCGGCGTCGCCCGGCTGGCCTTCGATATCCTGCGGGGAAAACTGCGCGAGAATGCCGACGTCACGGAAATGACCGGCACGGCCGTGGACCTGCATTTCCCGAAGGTCGATCGCGCCATCAACTGCGTCATCGATGGTGAATTGTTGCCGATGGACCGGGACGTCTCGATCCGCCTGCATCCCGGTGAGCTGAAGGTCATCGTGCCCAAGGCCCAGGAGAAGGCCTCGACCTCTACCGAAACGGCCGCCGCCTGATGCGGAAAGTGCCGGTTACCTGCGAGGTTCGTTATTGCCTGGATCCCCTGAGGATCGCGGATTTCCACGACTATGCGCGGATCTGGACCACGCTCATCGAGCGCTATGGCGGAACGCACCACGGCTATTTCATGCCGCGCCAAAAACCCGAAGGCGCCGCGGTGAGTTTTCCCGGTGCGGGCGGCGAGGGTGCGAACGATATCGCCGCGGCGCTCTTCACGTTCCCGGATGAGACGGCCTATCTGCTCTATCGCGACAAGGTCGCCGAGGATGTCGATGGCATCGCGGCCAATGCCCGCTTCTTGGAAAATCCGCCCTTCAAGAGCTATGAGCGAACCTTCCTGCAACCGCTTTCGGACGATTGACGGCCTCCACGCATGGCGCGCGCGGAGGCCGGTCGCGTCTTAGATGCGCGGCAGATAGGTCTGGTAGTCGAAATCCGAGACCGTGCGCAGGTAGGTGATCGCTTCCTTGCGCTTCGTATCGCCGTAGAGCTTCTGATATTCCGCGCCGAACGCGTCCTTGATGAAGGGCGAGGCGGAGAATTCTTCCACGGCGGTCAGGAAATCGTGCGTCAGGCGCTTGGCATCCGGCGCATCCTTGCCCGGTTCCGTCACCGGACCCGGATCGAGCTCGTTGTCGAGGCCGAGCAGGATGCCGCCGAGGATCGCCGTCAGCAGCAGATACGGGTTGACGTCGGCACCCGCGACGCGGTGCTCGACGCGGGCCGCCGGACCATCCTTGTCAGGAATACGGATCGCGGTGCCGCGGTGGCCGAAGCCCCAGGTCAAATCAACAGGCGCGAAGGAGCCCGGCTGGAAGCGGCGGTAGGAATTGGCGAAGGGCGCGAAGACGAGCTGCGCATCGCGCATCGTGGCGAGCATACCGGCGCAGATCGATTTCAGCTTGGCCGGGTCGCCGCCCTTGGCGTCGAGGATGTTCTTGCCGTCCTTGTCGATGACGCTGCAATGCACATGCAGGCCCGAGCCCGCCTGGTCGGCATAGGGCTTTGCCATGCAGGTGGACTTCAGCCCGAAACGGGGCGCGGCCAGCTCGGCGATGCGCTTGAGGTAAATGCAATCGTCGGCAGCTGCGAGCGCGTCCGGCCGGTGCAGCAGGTTGATCTCGAACTGGCCGGGGCCGAATTCGGCCGTCGTCGCGTCCGCCGGCAGCTCCATGTCCCTCGCCCAGGCACGCACCGTCTGGAGATAGCCGTCGAGCGCGTCGGTGGCGCGCATGTCGTAGAGCTGGTAGCCGTTCGGCTGGTCGCGATACATCAGGGAAGCCGGCGGGCGCGGCTTGCCCGTCACGTGCCAGTCGTCCTGCACCACGTAGAATTCGAGTTCGGTCGCGACGACGGGCGTCAAGCCCCGGTCTTCGAAGCGCTTCAGCATGCGCGCGAGAATGGCGCGCGGGTCCATGAAGGAGGGCGTGCCGTCGAATTCGTGCATGGTGGCGAGCACCTGCTTCGAGCCTTCCGGCGCCCAGGGCATCACCGCCAGCGAGCGGCGGTCGGGAATGCACACGCCGTCGGGATCGCCGACGGAAAGCGACAGGCCGGTGATGTCGTCGTTGTCGTCGCCCCAGATGTCGAGCGACTGGGTGGAGGAGGGCAGGCGCACCGAGCCGTCCCAGATTTTCTTCTCGCCTTCGAGCGGAACCTGCTTGCCGCGAAGATCGCCGTTCATGCCGACGAGGAGGATTTCGATACGGGCCGGAGCATTGATGGGCGCATTGGCGGACGGCGAACCGGCAGCCTTCTTGTCATTTGTCATGGTGCCTGCTTTTGTTTGGCGGGAAGCACGGACAAGAAATTTTGCTTGCGCTCGATCTCTTGCCAAATGCCTGTTGTATGGGCATTTTCGTAACCCATTCTGTCCCGGCGTTCAATAAGGCGGGACCTACCCCCAAGGATGTATTCAAATGTCGAAGACCAGCGCAGCAGCCGTTTCGAACCTCGGTGCCCTCGATGCAGCCCATCATCTTCACCCCTTCTCGGACATGAAGAAGCTGAACGCGACCGGCACGCGCATCATCGAGCGCGGTGAGGGCTGCCACATCTTCGACAACCACGGAAAGCGCTATCTCGACGGCTTCGCCGGCCTCTGGTGCGTCAATATCGGCTATGGCCGCAAAGAGATCACCGACGCCGTCGTGCGCCAGATGAACGAGCTGCCTTACTACAACACGTTCTTCGGCACGACGACGCCGCCGGCCGTCCTGCTCGCGCAGAAGATCACGTCGCATGCCGGCCCGAACATCAACCGCGTGTTCTTCACCGGCTCGGGATCGGAGGCAAACGACACCTGGTTCCGCATGGCCCGCGTCTATTGGGGCGCCATGGGCAAGCCGACCAAGAAGGCTGTTATTGCCCGCAAGAACGGCTATCACGGTTCCACCGTCGCCGGCGCCTCGCTCGGCGGCATGAAGTGGATGCACGAGCAGGGCGACCTGCCGATCGCCGGCATCCACCACATCGACCAGCCCTTCTGGTATGCCGAGGGCGGCGACCTGACGTCGGACGAATTCGGCGTGAAGATGGCCCGCCAGCTGGAAGAGAAGATCGACGAGCTGGGCGAAGACAATGTCGCCGCTTTCGTTGCCGAGCCGATCCAGGGTGCGGGCGGCGTCATCGTCCCGCCGGCCACCTACTGGCCGGAAATCGCCCGCATCTGCAAAGCGCGCAACATCCTGCTCGTCTGCGATGAGGTGATCTGCGGCTTCGGCCGTACCGGCCACTGGTTCGGCCACCAGCACTTTGGCGTGGAACCGGACTTGGCACCCATCGCCAAGGGGCTGTCCTCGGGTTATCTCCCGATCGGCGGCGTCATGGTCTCCGACCGGGTCGGCAATGTGCTGGTCGAGGAGGTCGGCGATTTCAACCACGGCTTCACCTATTCCGGCCACCCGGTCTGCGCGGCCGCCGCACTCGAAAACCTGCGCATCATCGAGGATGAAAAGCTCGTCGAACGCGTTCACGACGATATCGGCCCCTATCTCGCCGCCGGCCTGAAATCGCTGGAAGACCTGCCGATCGTCGGCGAAATCCAGCAGGTCGGCCTGATGGCCGCCGTGCAGCTCGCCGAGGACAAGACGACTCGCAAGCGCTTCGAGGACAAGGAAAAGGCCGGCGTCACGGTCCGCAACCATTGCCTGGAAAACGGCCTCGTTCTGCGCGCCACCGGCGACCGCATGCTCTTCTCCCCGCCGCTCGTCATCAGCCACGCTGAAGTCGATCAGATGATCGACATCACGCGGAAGGGGCTGGAACATGCGTGGACGGTGATGACGGCCTGATTGGCCTCAGGCGATCCGAAGGCCGAGATGCTCGGCCATCGGATCGAAGTCCCTGTCGGCATGGAGCAGGCTATGGCCGTGCTCCATGCAGTAGGTGCCGATGATGAGATCGGCGGTCTTGCGGATGGTGATGCCTTTCGAACGCAACCGCCGAAAATTTTCGGCGGCCCTTATGGCAATTTCGGGGGATAGCATCGGGACAACCTGGAACGGGGTCAGCCGCTTTTGAAGGTTGGCGGCATTCCCGTCGTTCTGGGCGCGCTGCAGGATTTCGAGAAGGACGATATCACCGAGCAGGATGTTGCGTGCTTTCGGTATCGTCTTGAGCTGCATGGATTGTGGCGTGTCTATACCGCGCAATGCCGCAATCCAGACCGAGCTATCAACGACAATCATTCGGCAGCGTCATCCCGCAGCGTTTCAGGCGGTCCCCAGCCTGTGCGCATCGCATCGAGATCGCCTTCCCAGCCCATTCCCCAAAGTTCTTCCAGAGCCTTTCGTCGACGCCATTCCTCTACAAGGTCGCGAAGTGCCAAATCGATGGTCGCCTTCTTTGTCGACAAGCCGGTGAGTTCCATCGCTTCTGCAATCAAGGCGTCATCAAGCTCGATATTCGTACGCATACTGGCCTCACCCTGGTGTATGAAACACGAAAATCATACACCAAGGCGTAGCCGCTCACAACGCAATCACTGAAACGCCGTCTCGAAGAAGCTCCTGAGCTTGCGCGAATGCAGCTTCTCCGTCGGCATGCCGGCGAGCTTTTCGAGCGCCCTGATACCGATGCGCAGGTGCTGGTTGACCTGCGTGCGGTAGAAGGCGGTCGCCATGCCGGGTAGTTTCAGTTCACCATGCAACGGCTTGTCGGAGACGCAGAGCAGGGTGCCGTAGGGCACGCGGAAGCGGAAGCCGTTGGCGGCGATGGTGGCGGATTCCATGTCGAGCGCAATGGCGCGCGACTGGGAGAGGCGTTTGACCGGGCCGCGCTGGTCACGCAGTTCCCAGTTGCGGTTATCGATGGTGGCGACGGTGCCGGTGCGCATGATGCGCTTGAGGTCGTAGCCTTCGAGGCCCGTGACTTCCTCGACCGCGCTTTCCAGCGCCATCTGCACCTCGGCCAGTGCGGGGATCGGCACCCAGACGGGCAGGTCGTCGTCGAGCACGTGGTCCTCGCGCACATAGGCATGCGCCAGCACGTAGTCGCCCAGCGTCTGGCTGTTGCGCAGGCCGGCGCAGTGGCCGAGCATCAGCCAGGCATGCGGGCGCAGAACGGCGATATGGTCGGTGATCGTCTTGGCGTTGGAGGGGCCGACGCCGATATTGACCAGCGTGATGCCGCCGTGGCCCTTCTTCTTGATGTGATAGGCCGGCATCTGCGGCAGGCGGGCGAGCGTCAGGTCGGTCTCCGGCTTGTCGGCGCCGGCCGGCGTCAGGATGTTGCCGGGCTCGACGAAGGCCGTATAGCCATTGCCGCCCTCGGCCATCTGCTGGCGCGCCCAGGCGCAGAACTCGTCGACATAGAACTGGTAGTTCGTGAAGAGCACGAAATTCTGGAAATGGTTGGCGCTGGTCGCCGTGTAGTGGCTGAGGCGGGCGAGCGAATAGTCGATGCGCTGCGCCGTGAACGGTCCGAGCGGAAGGGGTTCGCCGGGGCCGGGCTCGTAGGAGCCGTTGGCGATCTCGTCGTCCGTCGTCGTCAGGTCCGGCGCGTCGAAAAGGTCGCGCAGCGGCAGTTCGATGCCCTCGGCAATCTCCGCCTCCACATAGGCGCCTTCGCCGAAGGCGAAATGCAGCGGGATCGGCGTCGTCGATTCGGAAATCACGACGCGCACACCGTGGTTGCGGATCAGGAGGCCGAGCTGTTCCTTGAGATAGTGGCGGAAAAGTTTCGGACGGGTGACGGTCGTCGTGTAGACGCCGGGTGCGGCGACATAGCCATAGGAGAGACGCGAATCGATATGGCCGAAGCTGGTCGTCTCGATGGAGACCTGCGGGTAGCAGGCGCGGAAGCGCGTCTCCGGCGTGCCGGTCTTGCCGAGTGCCACGAAGGCGTCGGTCAGGAATGTCGTGTTGCGGTCGTAAAGCTCCTGAAGAGCATCGACCGCAGCCACAGGATCCTCGAAGGAGCGCGGCTCGTAAGGCTCTGGCGTGGCGAAGGAAAGCGGCTTGGGGGAAAAGATTCGTTTGCTCATGAATCACTATAGGTGCTGTTTTTTAACAAGCAAACGACAAGTCCGGCGTGCCCACAAGTCCTATCTCGGCGCCGCCAGAATGACGCCGGCGCCGACCAGCGCCAGCGTGGCCCCCGCCATGTCGAAACGGTCGGGCCGCATGCCTTCGGCCAGCCACAGCCAGAGCAGCGAGGCCGCGATATAGACGCCGCCGTAAGCCGCATAGGCGCGGCCGGCAAAGGCGCTGTCGATCTGGGTAAGCAGCCAGCCGAACAGAGCGAGCGAGAGCATGCCGGGAAGCAGCCAGAGAAACGACTTGTCGAGACGCCACCAGGCCCAGAAGGCAAAGCAGCCGGCGATTTCGGCAAGGGCGGCAAGGGAAAAGACGAGGAGGGATTTCATCCTGGCTCCGGGTGATGGCGGAAGGCCTGCCCGGTTTAACATGGAAAGATGGAAGGGAAAGGGATCAGCTCATCGACTGACGCTGGAGGGTGATGAAGAGCACGAGACCCGTGCCCTGCTTTTCGATGCCGAGACCGCCGGCATTGCTCCAGGCAAGGGCGCCGACCGGGGCGATCATCATCGCCGAAAGGGCAAGGATGCGCAGCGCGGTGGCGGAGGTGTGGAGGAGGGCGGCGGTCATCTGTCGTTTTCCGGGGAACTCTTGAAGGGCTCAGAGCGAGGCGGTGCAGGCGTGCGGCGTGGCGCAGGCAACCAGCTTGCCGGTCGTGTTGTGCGTGCTGCGGCGGTAGTCGGTCTCGACGGCTGCGGCCAGCATGATGGCGAAGATGGCCATCAGCAGGGTGATGATCGTCAGGCGGCGTGCGAGGATGTCCATGGTGTTCGTCCCTTTGGAGGCGTTTTCAATGTACCCCTTGTCGCATTGCGGGACTGAACGCTCCCTGAGAGGACAATTCATCTCCCGTTCAGGAAAGGTGTGATTCGCTTTTTTGACGGGCGTGACGGTCGCGCCAAAAACAAAAAGGCCGGCGCGAGCGCCGGCCTTTTTCTTGAAAGAAAGCCTCTTAGAGCCGCGACCAGGTCTGCGACTTGCAGAGCACGGCGAGCACGCAGCCCTTCATGCGCAGCGAGTTGCCTTTCACCGCGCCGGAACCGCTATAGGTCTTGTCCGTTTCCGGATCGGTGATCTCGCCGGTATAGTCGGCGCCCGAGCCGCTCAGCTTGCCGATGCGCTTGCCGGCGAATTTTCCGGTCTTCAATGTGATGCAGTAGCTGCCGCCACATTTGGCGATGGCGGCCGTCGAGCCGCTCGCCGTTTTCCAGTTGCCTTCGATCGGTTCGGCAGCGAGCGCCATGCCCGGTGCCACGAGAAGGGCGGCGGCAATCCATTTCCTCAGTTTCATTCTCTTCCTCCTCCAGAGTGAGAAGAGCAGAATATCTTACGCAAACGTAAAGGTAAATATGTGGATACGCCGGATTTTCGAGGCGTTTTGCGGGGCTCGGAACGCTCAGAAATGCGGATGTTAAAAACCGGCACCTTTTTGCGTGGTTAGCGAAAGGTTGAAATCGCCGGTTGAACAATCCGTAAATTTTAACACAAATCCCGCCGTTTCCAGCGGGTCTGATGTTTAACGAAAATCCAATTTTACGAAGCGTTTGGATTTTGTTCGTCTCAAATTAATCATGCATTTTAAGCGCATTTTGAAAGCCCCGCGGCATAGTGGAGCCATAAGACGAGCACGGAACAACCGGCCGGCAAAACTCTGAAGGAAGACCAAAGCCGCACAAGACGGCAGGCGCCGGAAGAGGCCCGAAAGGGCAGGTAAAACAGGACAATAAAGCAGTAAACCAGGTCAGACAGGGACGAACGAAAATGGCACGCTTTGACTTTCAGAATACCGAAACGGCCGCCATGACGGGCGGCGAAAACCGCGCTGAAATCTTCTGCGACATGGGCCTCATGTATGCGACCGGCCGCGGCTGCGACGTCGATGTGATCCAGGCCCACAAATGGCTCAACATTGCTGCCATCAAGGGTTGTGACCGCGCCGCAGAACTGCGCGCCGACCTTGCCGCAACGATGAGCAAGACCGACATCGCTCTGGCGCTGCGCGCCGCTCGCGAGTGGATGACGGTTCACTGAGACAAGCCGGCTGGCGCCGGCGGCAAGAAAAGCATCACGACGAGGGGACGATAAACGGCGCTAGAACCGGATCCGCCCCCCGTCAAAGACGCTCTGCCGCTCAGGCCAGCCGCTTCAAAACCAACGGCACGGCTTCCTCGAGCAACGCCATATCGTTTTCCGGCCCGACGCTGATGCGGATGCATCGGTTGAGGGGGGCAACGCCCGGCATGCGAATGAAGACGCCATGTTCCATCAATCCATCGACAATGGCCTTGGCGTGGGTGCCGTCGCGGCCGCAATCGATGGTGACGAAATTGGTGGCGGAGGCGAGGGGAAGAAGACCGTTGGAGTGTGCGATCCGCGAGATGCGCTCGCGGGACGCAGCGATGCTGGCAATGACCTCTGCCAGATAGGCCTGGTCTTTCAGCGCGGCGAGGGCCGCCTGAACCGAAACTCGGGCCATGCCGAAATGATTTCGGATCTTGTCGAAGGCCTGCGCATTGCCGAGCGTGCCGATCGCATAGCCGATCCGCGCGCCGGCAAGGCCGTAGGCCTTCGAGAATGTGCGCATGCGCAAGATGTTCGGCTGGCCGATCAGCGCCGAGATCGACGGGATCGTGCCGTCAGGCGCCGTCTCGCCATAGGCCTCGTCGAGGATGAGCAGCGTCGTCTCCGGCAGCGCGCGGGCGAAGGCCACCACGCTGTCGGCATCCCACCAGCTTCCCATCGGATTGTCGGGATTGGCGAAATAGACGAGCGGCGCGTTTTCGCGCTTCACCGCCTCCAGCAGGCCGTCCAGATGCTCCTTGTCGCCCGCATAGGGCACCGTCACCAGCCGGCCGCCAAATCCGTTTACATGATAGTTGAAGGTCGGATAGCCGCCGAGCGAGGTGACGACCGGCGTGCCGGGCTCTATGACCAGCCGGACGATCTCGCCGAGCAGCCCGTCGATGCCGCCGCCGATGGCGATGTTTTCCCGCGAAACACCGTGATGCAGCGCCAGCGCCTCACGCAGCTCGAAATTCTCCGGATCGCTGTACATCCAGGTCGTGCCTGCCGCCGCGCGCATCGCCTCCAGCACGGAGGGTGCCGGGCCGAAGCCGCTTTCATTCGCGCCGATACGGGCTTTGACTGCAAGGTCGCGGTTGCGCTCGATGGCCTCCGGCCCGACGAAGGGCACGGTGGCGGGCAGGGTCTGGGAGAGGGCGGTGAAGCGGGAAAATGCGGACATGAGAGCGCCTGACGATCGATGAACGGAGCGAAACCCGCCGCCGCGCAAAAATGCCCGCCGGAATCGGTTTCCGGCGGGCACCCTAACCAATAAATTGCGTTGGTGGAAAGGTCAGCCCAGCGCCGAACCGACGCCGCCCTTTTCGACACCCACCATATAGCGTCGGTCGTCCTTCTTCGGCTTGCCGCTGACGCCGCCGCCGGTGAAGTAATCCGAGCGCACGATGGTGTGCAGCAATTCCTCGTCGATTTCCTTGATGAACTGGACGCCGATGCGATTGTCGTTGCGATAGACCTCCGCGCAGCCGATGCGCGAGGTGACGCCGACGATCGACAGATAATAGTGCAGCGGCAGGCCGATCGTCGTCGTCACGACGAAACTCGCGCCGCCCTGGGACACGTCCACCAGCTTGCAGCTGCGCATCTTGGGGGCGGCGAGATCGAAGCCCACGGTCATCAGCATGCCCTGCCGGTTGACGGAGAAGCGTTCCCACTTGCGTTCGTAAAGCCCTGCGGCAGACCGCGGATCGGCACCGATGCTCATTGCCACACTCCCGATTGGGGGGACGTCATGTCCTACTGATATGGGGGGAGTTTCGCAGTCGAGTGTTTTGTTTCGTTAAAACAAATATTTAAAAGTTTAGCGGCCTGCGCTTTTCCACAATGGGACAGTCACGCATCGTGCGTTTCGCCCTGGCGGCCGAGCACCATGTTCAGGAAATCGACGTCGAGGAACATGTTGAAGCGCACCACGAGCTCCTCGCCGTCACGCTTGAATTCCGTGCAGGGGATCTCGTCGCGGATGCCGTGGATCTCCAGATAGAAATTCTCCGGCAAAGTCAGCGTCTTGTTTATCGACAGCACCGCGCCCGCGCTGGAAATGCTGCGGATGAGGCAGGTGTAGCGCATCGCCGTGCTGAGATGGTGGCCGATCGGTGTGATGAAGCCGGGTTTGTCGAGGCGATACTGGACGAAACTGCGTTTGGGGTGACGCAGGTGAAGCTGCTCGTGCATGTGGTCGAGGGGCATGGCGCCCTCCGCTTCTGTTTCCGGATTTGGACTGTATCGAAACGGGATGGATAAAACGTGAACACGGCCGCTCGTGTTTTAACGAGCGGCCGCTGGATGTTTGATCGTGCTTCGAACCTCTCCTCCGTCATGCTCGGGCTTGACCCGAGCATCCATGCCGCAAGCAAGGCGGTGCGGATGTGTGGATCCTCGGCTCAAGGCCGAGGATGACGTTGGTGGGTGGGGCTACCGGCAGCGGAAAGGCCCGGCCTTTTATTGGAACGCCTGAAGGCCCGTCTGTGCGCGGCCGAGGATGAGCGCATGGATGTCGTGCGTGCCTTCGTAGGTGTTGACGGCTTCAAGGTTCATGACGTGGCGGATGACGCCGTATTCGTCCGAAACGCCGTTGCCGCCGTGCATGTCACGCGAGACGCGGGCGATGTCGAGCGCCTTGCCGCAATTGTTGCGCTT
>NZ_CAMLFY010000055.1 GCF_946479415.1 uncultured Shinella sp.
CATCGGAAATGTCGAGATGCAGACGGCGGTTCGGCACGTCGAGCTCGATCATGTCGCCATTCTTGACCACGGCCAGCGGACCGCCGACGGCGGCCTCCGGCGAGGTGTGCAGCACGACGGTGCCATAGGCGGTGCCGGACATGCGGGCATCCGAGATGCGCACCATATCGGTGATGCCCTTCTTCAGCACTTTCGGCGGCAGGCCCATGTTGCCGACTTCGGCCATGCCCGGATAGCCCTTGGGACCACAGTTCTTCATGACCATGACGCAGGTCTCGTCGATGTCGAGAGCGTCGTCGTTGATCTTGGCCTTGTAGTCGTCGATATCCTCGAACACCACGGCACGGCCGCGATGCGTGAGCAGATGCGGCGAGGCGGCGGACGGCTTCAGAACGGCGCCCTTCGGCGCGAGGTTGCCGCGCACGACGACGATGCCGCCCGACTGCGTCAGCGCCTTTTCGGCGGGCAGGATGACGTCCTCGTTCCAGTTGACGACGTCCTTGACCTCGTTCCAGACGGTCTCGCCCGAAACGGTGATCGCATCCTTGTGCAGCAAGCCCGCTTCGCCGAGGCGCTTCAGCACGACAGGCAGACCACCCGCATAGAAGAACTCTTCCATCAGGTATTTGCCCGACGGCATGAGGTTGACGATGGTGGGCACGTCGCGGCCACAGCGGTCCCAATCGTCCAGTGTCAGGTCGATGCCGACGCGGCCGGCCATGGCCAGAAGGTGGATGACGGCATTGGTCGAGCCGCCGATGGCCGCATTGGTGCGGATGGCGTTCTCGAAGGCCTGCTTGGTCATGATATCCGAGGGCTTCAAGTCATCCTTGACCATCTGCACGATGCGGCGGCCGGTGAGCTGCGCCATGACCTTGCGGCGGCTGTCGACGCCGGGAATTGCGGCGTTGCCGGAGAGCGCCATGCCGAGCGCTTCGGCCATGGAGGCCATGGTGGAAGCCGTGCCCATCGTGTTGCAGGTGCCGGAGGAGCGGCTCATCGAGGCTTCGGCCTCGAGGAACTCTTCCTGCGTCATCTCGCCGGCCTTCACCATCTCGGAGAATTTCCAGAGATGCGTGCCCGAGCCGACGCGCTCACCGCGGAAGTAACCGTTCAGCATCGGGCCGCCGGTGACGACGATCGACGGCAGGTCGACGGAGGCCGCCGCCATGATCAGCGACGGCGTTGTCTTGTCGCAGCCGACCATCAGCACACAGCCGTCCATCGGCTGGCCGCGAATGGTTTCCTCGATGGCCAGCGCCGCAAGGTTGCGGTACATCATCGCCGTCGGGCGGAAGGTGTTTTCCGAGGCCGAGAAGACGGGCACTTCCATCGGGAAGCCGCCGGCCTCCCAGATGCCGGCCTTCACCTTTTCGGCCAGCTCACGCAGATGGCCGTTGCACGGCGTCATGTCCGACCAGGTGTTGAGGATGCCAATGACCGGACGCCCATCGAACAGGTCGTGCGGGTATCCCTGGTTCTTCATCCAGCCACGGTGATAGATCACGTCACGGCTTGTACCGCCGTACCATTCCTGTGAACGCAGCCTGCGCGGCCATTCCGCTTTCTTCGTCATCTTTCCAGTCCTCGAAGGGACCACCCGCGACCGGGCGGCCTTTGTCTCACGCCAGGGTGTAGGCGGTCTTGACGGTTGTGTAGAATTCGTTGGCGTATTTGCCCTGCTCGCGCGAGCCATGCGACGAGCCCTTGCGGCCGCCGAAGGGCACATGGAAGTCAACGCCCGCCGTCGGCAGGTTGACCATGACCATGCCGGCCTCTGCATTGCGCTTGAAATGCGTCGCATGCTTGAGGCTCGTCGTGGCGATGCCCGAGGAGAGGCCGAAGGGCGTGTCGTTGGCGATCGCCAGCGCTTCCTCGTAATCCTTGACGCGGATGACCGCGGCGACGGGGCCGAAGATTTCCTCGCGCGAGATGCGCATATCGTTCGTCGCCTCGGTGAAGAGGGCCGGCGCGAGATAGAAGCCGGGCGTATCGCGCTTCAGGAGTTCGCCGCCGAAAGCGAGCTTGGCGCCCTCTTTCTGGCCGATCTCGATATAGTCGGTGTCCTGCTTGAGCTGGCTCTGATCGACGACCGGACCGATATGCGTGCCGGCCTTCAGCGCGTCGTCGACGACGACGCTCTTCAGCCGCTCGCCGACGGCGGCAACGAAGCGGTCGTGAATGCCTTCCGTCACGATGACGCGCGAGGAGGCCGTGCAGCGCTGGCCGGTCGAGAAGAAGGCCGAGTTGACGGCGGCTTCGACGGCAACGGTGAGGTCCGCATCGTCGAGCACGACGAAGGGGTTCTTGCCGCCCATTTCGAGCTGGTATTTTCTGTTATGCTCGACGGAGGCCAAGGCAACACGCTTGCCCGTACCGGTGGAGCCCGTAAACGTGACGGCGTTGACATCGGGGCTGTCGAGCATGGTCTGGCCGACAACGGAGCCCTTGCCCATGACGAGGTTCAAAACGCCCTTCGGCAGGCCGGCGCGCACCAGGATATCGACGATCGCCCACGAACAGCCGGGCACCAGTTCGGCCGGTTTGAAGACGACCGTGTTGCCATAGCAAAGCGCAGGCGCGATCTTCCAGGCGGGAATGGCGATCGGGAAATTCCACGGCGTGATGATGCCAACGACGCCGACCGGCTCGCGGGTGATCTCGACGCCGATATTGGGACGCACCGAGGGCAGCGTCTCGCCGGCGAGGCGCAGGCATTCGCCCGCGAAGAAATCGAAGATCTGGCCGGCGCGCACCGTCTCGCCGATGCCTTCCGCCAGCGTCTTGCCCTCTTCGCGCGACAGCAGGCGCCCAAGCTCGTCCTTGCGGGCGAGGATCTCGTCGGCCGTCTTGCGCAGGATGGCGTGGCGCTCGAGAATGCCGGAGCGCGACCAGGCCGGGAAGGCCGCCTTGGCCGCCGCAATCGCCGTCTTGGTATCTTTCACGGAGGCGCGGGCATACTGGCCGACGACATCGCCCGTGTTCGACGGGTTGATGTTCTCGATGGCATCGGAGCCGACCCATTCGCCGGCAATCAGATTCTGGTGGATGGTCATGGCCTCAGCTTCCTGTCCGTCGCTTACAATTGGCGGATTTCGATCTCTTCTTCCTTGGCAATCGCCAAGGGATTGCGCAGCGGCAAGCCGAAACCATCCGCGCCGATCTCGAACACATCGCCCTCTTCGGTGCGAATGCCATCACCGAAGGACAGCGTCGCCGTGCCGAACATGTGGACGTGGATATCGCCCGGCGTGCGGAACAGGCCGTATTTGAAATGGTGGTATTCGAGATTGGCGAAGGTGTGCGACATGTTCGCCTCGCCGGAGACGAAGGGCTTTTCCCAGAGAACCTTGCCGCCACGCACGATGCGCGAAAAGCCGCGGATATCGTCCGGTGCAGCACCAATGCGGATTTCCGGGCCGAAGCTCGCCTGACGCAGCTTGGAATGCGCGAGGTAGAGATAGTTGATACGCTCGGTCACGTGGTCGGAGAACTCGTTCGATACGGCAAAGCCAATGCGGAACGGCGAGCCGTCGGCGGCGATGACATAGATGCCTGCCATTTCCGGTTCTTCGCCGCCATCGAGCGCGAAGGAGGGCGAGGTCAGAGCAGAGCCGGGGGCGACGGCCTGCGTGCCGTTGCCCTTGTAGAACCATTCCGGCTGAACGCCCTTCTCGCCGGCCTTCGGCTTGCCGTTTTCGAGGCCCATCCGGAACATCTTCATGGAGTCCGTCAGCGTCTCTACGGCCGCTTCCGAGGTCTTCTTGTGCATGGAATCGCGCGTCGCGGCGGAGCCGAGATGGGTGAGGCCCGTGCCCGTCAGGTGAAGATGCGCGGCGTCCGGATGGGTGATCGGCGAGAGCAGGCGGCCGTCGGCATAGGCGGCCTCCAGATCGACCTCTTCACCGAGACCCTTGGCATCGATGGCGGCTTTCAGCGACTGGCCGCTGTTGGCGGCTTCCAGCGCCAGCGCATAGACGCTCGTCGCATCCCTGACGATGCGACCCTTGCCGCCCTCTTCCCGCACGACGACGGCGATCGAGCCGTCGGCCTTTGCTACCTGCGAAATCAGCATTTCCGTTTCCTTCCTGAGGTCGGCGCCAGTCAAAGCTCCGCTCCTGCGGCGGACAGACGTCACCACACTGGCCGCACAGGCGACCGGTCAATTTCTTCTGCAATCGAGTTGGCGACCGGTTTCCCGGTCAGCCCTTGTTCTTGTTGTAGACGTCGAAGAACACGGCGGCGAGCAGCACCAGACCCTTGATGAGCTGCTGGTAGTCGATGCCGATGCCCATGATCGACATGCCGTTGTTCATGACGCCCATGATGAAGGCGCCGATCACCGCGCCGGTGATCTTGCCAACGCCGCCGGATGCCGAGGCGCCGCCGATGAAGCAGGCCGCGATGACGTCGAGCTCGAAGCCCACGCCGGCCTTCGGCGTCGCCGAGTTGAGGCGGGCGGCGATGATCATGCCGGCAAGGGCTGCGAGCGCACCCATGTTGACGAAGGTGTAGAAGGTCAGGCGTTCGGTGTTGATACCCGAAAGCTTCGCCGCCTTCTCGTTGCCACCCATGGCATAGATGCGACGGCCGATCGTCGTGCGGGTCGTGATGAAAGCGTAGAGCGCGATCAGCAGGCCCATGATGACGAGAACGTTCGGCAGGCCGCGATAGGTCGAGAGCTGGAAGCCGATGAAGATCGCAACGACGCCGATGATCGCCATCTGCACGGCGAAGAAGCCGAAGGGCTCGTTCTCGGTCTCGTTGACAGCATTGAGGCGACGCTCACGCAGGCCGGCATAGACGGCATAGCCAACGAGCAGCAGCACGGCGACGAGCGCGACGTAGTTCTTGATGACGCTGGTCGAAGGATCGGTGATGGACAGGAAATCCGGCACGAAACCCGTGGAGAGAACCTGGAATTCCTTCGGGAACGGACCGACCGGACGACCCGACAGCACGACATAGGTCATACCGCGGAAGACCAGCATGCCGGCGAGCGTCACGATGAAGGACGGGATCTTCTGGTAGGCGACCCAATAGCCCTGCGCCGCACCCATGATCGCACCCATCAGGATGGCGAGCGGCACGACGACGATGGCCGGTAGGCCCCATTTTACCAGCATGATCGCCGACATGGCGCCGGTGAAGGCGACGATGGAGCCGACCGACAGGTCGATATGCCCCGCCACGATGATCAGCAGCATGCCAAGCGCCATGATGACGATGAACGAGTTCTGCAGCACCAAGTTGGTGATGTTGACGGGGCGGAACAGCACGCCGTTGGTCAGAATCTGGAAGAAGATCATGATCACGACGAGCGCGACCAGCAGGCCGTATTCGCGGATGTTCTTCTTGAGATATTCCCCCACCGAAGGCTGGGTCGTCTTGGTCGCGGTATCGGTGGACATTAGTGTTTCTCCCCGGAGCGCATGATGGCGCGCATGATGGATTCCTGGCTTGCTTCCGCCTTCGAAAGCTCGGCCACGATGCGTCCTTCGTTCATGACATAGATGCGATCGCAGGTCCCGAGCAGTTCCGGCATCTCCGACGAGATCATGAGGATGCCCTTGCCCTCGGCGGCAAGCTGATTGATGATGGAATAGATTTCGAACTTGGCGCCGACATCGATGCCGCGCGTGGGTTCATCGAGGATCAGCACCTCGGGATTGGTGAAGAGCCACTTCGACAGCACGACCTTCTGCTGGTTGCCGCCCGAAAGATTGACCGTTTCCTGATAGATCGAATGCGAGCGGATGCGCAGCTTCGAGCGATAGTCGGAGGCCACCTTGGCCTCCTGCCGGTCGTTGATGACCATGTTCGACGACACGCCGTTCAGGTTGGACAGCGTCGTGTTGTGCATGATGTTGTTGATCAGCACGAGGCCGAGATGCTTGCGGTCCTCGGTGACATAGGCAAGGCCGGCATCGATCGCTTTGGGGATCGTGCTGACATCGACAGGCTTGCCGCGCATCGAGACGTCGCCGGTGATCTTATGCCCCCAGCTCTTGCCGAAGATGCTCATCGCGGTCTCGGTACGACCCGCACCCATCAGGCCGGCAATGCCGACGACTTCACCGGCACGCACCGTGAAGCTCACATCATGCAGGAACTGCCGGTCGCGGTGATGCTGGTGGAAGACGTTCCAGTTTTTCACCTCCAGCAGCGTCTCGCCGATCTTGGGCTCACGCGCCGGATAGCGGTCTTCCATCTCGCGGCCGACCATGCCCTTGATGATGCGGTCTTCCGAGATATCCTCGTGATGACAGTCCAGCGTTTCCACCGTGCCGCCGTCACGCAGGATGGTGATCTGGTCGGCGACCTTTTTGATCTCGTTCAGCTTGTGCGAGATGATGATCGAGGTCATGCCCTGCGTGCGGAACTCCATGAGCAGCTTCAGGAGCGCGTCGGAGTCCTTTTCATTGAGCGAGGCGGTCGGCTCGTCGAGGATGAGCAGGCGCACTTTCTTGGACAGCGCCTTGGCGATTTCCACCAGCTGCTGCTTGCCCACGCCGATATCGGTGATCAGCGTGCCCGGCGAATCCTTCAGGCCCACCTTGTCGAGCAGTTCCTGCGTGCGGCGGAAGGTCTGCTTCCAGTCGATGACGCCGTTCGTCGCGACCTCGTTGCCGAGGAAGATGTTCTCGGCGATCGACAGAAGCGGCACGAGCGCCAGCTCCTGATGGATGATGATGATGCCCAGATGCTCGCTGTCGGAGATCGTGGAGAAGTGACGGACCTGGCCGTCGAAATGGATTTCGCCCTCGTAGGAGCCGGCCGGATAAACGCCGCTCAACACTTTCATAAGGGTGGATTTGCCGGCGCCGTTTTCGCCGACAAGGGCGTGGATCTCGCCTTCGCGGACCTTCAGGTTGACGTTGTCGAGCGCCTTTACGCCCGGAAACGTCTTCGTGATGCCACGCATTTCGAGAAGGGTCTTGCTCATGTACCAGTTTCCAGCGGCCAGTGATCGCCCTTCAACAGGGAGACTGAGCCTATTCGCTCTGCGATCCGGAGAAAAGAGGGTTCGCGCCGATAGCGCGAACCCCGGAGAGATTTGAGAACGCTTAGTTCTTCAGCTGGTCGGCCGTGTAGTAGGCCGAGTCCGTGACGAGGATCTTCTCGGCATTGGACTTGTCGACGGCAACGGGCTTCAGGAGGTAGGACGGAACAACCTTGACGCCGTTGTCGTAGGTCTTCGTGTCGTTGACCTCAGGCTCCTTGCCTTCGAGGATCGAGTTGACCATGCCGACGGTGACCTTGGCGAGTTCGCGCGTGTCCTTGAAGACAGTCGAATACTGTTCGTCAGCGAGGATCGACTTGACGGACGGCAGTTCGGCGTCCTGGCCGGTGACGATGGCCATCGGCTGGTCGCCCGAGCCGTAGCCGACGCCCTTCAGGGCCGACAGGATACCGATGGAGAGACCGTCGTAGGGCGACAGAACGCCGTCGACGCGGCCGTCGGTGTAGGTCGAGGACAGCAGGTTTTCCATGCGGGCCTGGGCAACGGCACCGTCCCAACGCAGCGTGCCGACGGTTTCCATGCCGGTCTGGCCCGACTTGATGACGATGTCACCCTTGTCGATCAGCGGCTGGAGAACCGACATCGCGCCATCGTAAAAGAAGAAGGCGTTGTTATCGTCCGGCGAGCCGCCGAAGAGTTCGACGTTCCACGGCTTGGTGTCCGGGAACTTCGCCTTCAGGCCGTCGACGAGGCTGGTGGCCTGGAGAACGCCGACCTGGAAGTTGTCGAAGGTGGCGTAGTAGCTGACATTGCCCGAATCGCGGATGAGGCGGTCGTAAGCGATGACCTTCACGCCGGCGTCGGCAGCCTTCTGCAGGATGTCGGAGAGCGTCGTGCCGTCGATGGCGCCGATGACGAGAACCTTGGCACCCTTGGTGACCATGTTTTCGATCTGGGCCAGCTGGTTCGGGATATCGTCGTCAGCAAACTGCAGGTCCGGCGTGTAGCCGGCTTCCTTGAACAGCTTTTCCATCGTCTCGCCGTCGGAAATCCAGCGGGTCGAGGTCTTGGTGGGCATGGAGATGCCGACCATGCCCTTGTCCTGGGCGAAAACCGGGGCGACGAACGACGCGACGCTGATGGCAGCGGCCGCGAGAAGCGAGGTGATCATTTTCATAGAAAGGTCTCTCCCTTGTGCGCACTGGCCGTTGAGCCAGGCATTGTTCTGTGCACGGGCGGGGTCGCTTTCAGGCGACGGCCTGGACTGGTGAGCATAGAGCCCGCCGATCCCCACTCCCAAGGACCCCAGCGCACATTGGCGAAACCTCTTACGAATTGCCATAACTGTCAAATGCAATGAGCTTCTAATTCGATACCAAAATTGGTATAGAGAGGCAGATATGTAATATTTTTACGACCGAGGTAACGATGCGTTTGCACGATGACATCGACGAGCCGCTGTTTCCCGACGAGGGCGGCGACAATCTGCAGGGCGTCGGCCTGCTGCGCAGCGGCCTGAAACTCAACCATCTGCGCATGATCGTCGCCATCGAAGAGCATAAGCAGGTCAGTGCTGCGGCGGATGTGCTGAACATCACGCAACCCGCCGCCTCCCGCATGCTGACGGAAATGGAGACGATCCTCAAGGCGCAGCTCTGCGAGCGCGTCTCGCGCGGCGTGGCGCTGACGGCCTTCGGCCGAGCCTTTGCCCGGCGGGCGCGCACCATCCTGCTCGAACTGCGCGAGGTCGACCGCGAGCTATCGGCGCTGAAATCCGGCACGGGCGGCTCGGTCTATCTCGGCTCCGTCACCGCGCCGGCAATCAGCCTTGCCGTGCCGGCGATCCAGCAGGTCAGCGCCGCCTATCCGGGCATCGAGGTGAATGTGCGCGTCGAGACGAGCAACGTGCTCGCCCGCGAGATGCTCGCCGCCCGGCAGGACTTCATCATCGCCCGCGTGCCCGACGACCTCAATCCGCGCCTGTTCAACGTCACCGAAATCGGTATCGAAAAGTCCTGCCTCATCGTGCGCAAAGGCCATCCGCTGACCGAAAAGCCGGTCGTCGGCCTTGCGGATCTTCCGCATTTCGACTGGGTGTTCCAGCCGGCCGGCACGCTTTTGCGCCGCCGCATCGAGGAACTGTTCATCGCCGATGGCGTGCCGCTGCCTTCCACCGTCGTCAACACCTCGTCGATCCTGCTGACCACCGCGATCGTCTGCGGCTCGAACGCCATTGCGCCTGTCGCCCGCGACATGGCCGTCTTCATCGCCGATGTCGGTGCGCAGGCGGGCGAGATCAGCATTCTCAACACGGATTTCGATATCGACATCAAACCTTACAGCCTGATTTCCGTGAAAGGCCGGGCGCTCCCCCCGAGCGCCAAATTGCTCTATGATCTCATCCTGCAACGCAGCCGGATGCTTTCACCGGACTGAACGGAGAAAGACATCATGTTCGGCCTGACCGTTTTCGAATCCGTGCTGGAAAGACTGAAGGCCGAGGCACACCAGGCCGAGGAAGATGCAGCCGAAGAGGCTGTGGACGACGACGGCCCCGGCGAGATTCGCGGCCTGACCTCGGGCTTCGCCGGCATCGGCACCGGCAGCACCTTCGTCTCCGGCTCGCAGGCGGCGGCGGCCTATCTCGACCTCTACGAGGCGCCGCGCCCTGCGGAGCCTGAGCCGCAGCCAGCGCCCGAGCCTCCCCCTGCCCCGCCGCCGCATCTCATGCGCACCGCACCGGACGAGATTGCGGAGGATCTGGCCCTGACCGGCAAGGAAGGCGTGGACGACCTTCTCGCCCGTCGCCGCAGCTTCGCCCGCGAAAACCATCCCGATCGCGCGCCGGAAGACCTGCGCGCCAACGCGACGCTGCGCATGAAGATCGCCAACATGCTGATCGACGAGACGATCCGGAGACTAAGGGTGGAAGAGAGCCTCGGGCTTTCGCGCTAGCTCTTCGTCTCCTCCGGCGGCTTGGCGGCCGGATCGGAAGGCTTGAAGAACAGGATGAGATTGGCGAAGGCGTAGGCGGTCACGACGAGGAAGATCGTCGCCCAGGTCTGTTCGCCATTGTAGAATTCGACACCCGTCCACGCCGCGCAGGACCCGACCAGCAGCACCCTCCGCCAGAGCGGACGGTAGAACGGATGATCGGGGTCGATGAACTTCATGAATGTCTCCTCACGCCTTCAGGCCTACATAGGCGGTTTTCCAGCGCGAGGAAACCGGCTTCATGATGGAAGGCGATCAAGAAAAGCGGCAAGCTCCGACGGCTCGATGCCGACGAGATGGCCTTTTTCCGGATAGGCGCCGGAGCGCACGTCCCCGGCATATTCGCGGAAGGCGGCGATGCGCTCCTGCTGGAGACGATCATATTCCGCTGCGAAATTGCGGTAAACCTTGGCATGGCGTGGGTAGTGGCCGCGATTCTGGCCGAGCACATCGTCGGCGAAGAGATATTGCGCATCGCAGCCCGTGCCGGCGCCCATGGAAAGCATGACGAGCGACGTCCTGGCGCTGATCGCCGCCGCGATCTCGCCCGGCACGACCTCGATCTCGGCGGCGAAGGCCCCGGCTTCCTCCAGCGCCTTCACCTGCCGGAAGATTTCCAGCGCGCTGTCCGCCGTCTTGCCGACGGCGCGAAAACCGCCCGTCCACGTGGCCTTGGAGGGGATAAGGCCGACATGGCCGCAGACCGGAATGCCCTCCTCGCGCAGGCGCCGCACGGTGGAAAGGCCGGCCGCGCAATAGACCGCATCGCCCCCTGCCCGCATCGCCTGGAACGCCCCGCGCAGATAGTCGTCGGCGGTGATGAAGTCGCCGTATTCCAGGCCCGGAAAGGCGAACACGGTGGGTGCCGCCTCGCGGAAAGCCGGCCCGAGCAGAGCGGGCGGCACGGAGACGAGGTCGATGCCCGCCTGCTCGGCGGCTTCAGCCTCTTCCAGCGTGACGACGCGCAGCATGGTGAGCTGGCGCTTGCCCTTCATCGCCTGAATATCGGCAACGGTCGGTCTCTTGGTCTTCATGATGTCCTCCGGAACGCCGTTACGCGGCGAGCAGTTTCTTGAGCTTCGTTTCCGGCGCGGCGAGCGCTGCCGGATCGGGATGAATGCGGGCGGCAATCAGCATTTCGGCGAGACGGATGTCACGCGCCACCGCATTGCCCGGCCCGATGCCGCTTGCCGCAATCAGCCGGCCATCGGCATCGAGATGAAAGAGAATGAAGGCGCCCTTGCCCATGTCGCGGCGGACCGTGCTGACGGCGCCATCGGCAAGGCCGGCGATCTGCAGCGTCATGTCGTATTGATCCGACCAGAACCACGGCACGGCGACATGGACATCCGTGCCGCCCAGCATGTTGGCGGCGGCAAGCTGACCCTGCTCCTGCGCATTGCGCCAGGATTCGAGCCGGATGCGGCGATCGCCATAAAGCGGCAGCGGATAGGAGGTGCAGTCGCCCGCGGCGAAGATATCGGGATCGGAGGTGCGCAACAGGCCATCGACGGCGATGCCGTTTTCCACCGTCAAGCCTGCGGCTTCCGCGAGTTCCGTATTCGGCACGGCACCGATGCCGACGACGAGCAGATTGGCACTGACGACGCGGCCATCGCCCAGCGAAATCACCACCTCGCCTGCCCGCCCCTCGACACCGGCCACCTTGGCACCGCAGAGAATGTCCACGCCCTCGGCGGCATGACGGCTGGCGACGATTTCGGCGATCTCTGCCGGCACGCCACGGGTGAGCACCCGCGGCAGGCCCTCCACCAGCGTGACGCGCGCGCCCAGCTTGCGGGCGCTGGCGGCAAGCTCCAGCCCGATGAAGCCACCGCCGAGAATGGCGACATGGCTCCCTTCGACGAGATGTTCGCGAATACGCGCGGCATCGTCATGGCTGCGCAGCGCAAGGATGCGCCCGCCATGGGCCGCGCCCGGCAGGGTGCGCGGACGCGCGCCGGTGGCCAGCAGCAACCTGTCATAGGGAATGACGGTGCCATCGCTCAACACCACACGCTTTGCGGCGCGGTCGATCTCGGACACGGTGCGGCCAAGCAGCAGGTCGATGCCGGCTTCGACATAACGCTCCGGTTCGGCGACGAATTTAGGGCCGGCGCCGGCCACCAGCGCCTCCTTGGAAAGCGGCGGACGCTCATAGGGCAGATGCGTTTCGCCGCCGATCAGGGTCAGCGTGCCGTCAAAGCCCTTTTCACGCAGGGCAAAGGCTGCGCGCGCGCCGCATTCGCCGGCGCCGACGATCACGAAATTCGCCATGATGGTTTCCTAAACTCCGATAAAGACCGTACCGCCCTCGACCTTGACCGGATAGGTCCTGAGGTCGACGCAGACGGGCGCGCCCTTGGCTTCGCCGGTCTTGTAGTTGAAGCGGCCATTATGCTTGGGACATTCGATGATGTGATCCATCACCAGGCCATCGGCGAGGTGGATCTTCTCATGCGTGCAGAGCCCGTCCGTCGCATGATAGGTATCCTCGGGGCTGCGATAGATCGCGAAGGTGCGGCCCGCATGGTCGAAGCGGATGACATCCTCCTCGTCGATGTCATCGGCTGCGCAGACTTCGATCCAAGTGTCGCTCATGGGTCTCTCCTCCAGGAAATCAGATGTTATTCGGCGGCGGCGAAGGCCGGCTCGGCGTGGAACTCTTCCTTGTAGGGTCGCGCCGTCTCGGGCAGGTCGCGCTCGAGGAAGTAATCCTCGTTGCGCAGCTGGCGCAGGAAGGCCGGCAGCATTTCCCGGTAGCCGTGCCATAGGGACGGGTTCGGCGCCGGCAGGTCATGCTTGATCATGGCGTGCAGCCGCGGCAGGGCATGATAGGGCACCATCGGGAACATGTGATGCTCTACATGGTAGTTCATGTTCCAGTAGATGAAGCGGCTCACCGGGTTCATGTAGACGGTGCGGCTGTTCAGGCGGTGGTCGATGACATTGTCGGCAAGACCGCCGTGCTGCAACAGGCCCGTCATGACGTGGTGCCAGGCGCCGTAGAGCCTGGGCAGGCCGATGAACATGGCCGGCAGGATCGAGTGAAAGGCAAAGCAGGCGGCGATCGTCGCGAGATAGATGGCGAGCCAGATCCGGGCGATGCGAATCGCCTTGCCCTGCTCCATTTCGGGAACGAAGGTCTTTTCAGCCTCGCTCATGACGCCGGCCGCATTGCGCACCATGTCGATGACGGCATGCCAGGCATCGAGAATGCCGAAGAAATTCAGCACGAGGCGCAGAAGGTCCGGCGGGCGCATGACGGCGATCTCGGGGTCGCGGCCGACGATGACCGTGTCCGTGTGGTGGCGCGTATGGCTCCAGCGCCAGGTCACCGGATTGCGCATGATCATGAAACAGGCGATCTGGTAGACGGCGTCGTTCATCCACATCGTCTTGAAGGCCGTGCCGTGGCCGCATTCGTGCCAGCGGCTGTCCGAGGCCGAGCCGTAGAGCACGCCATAGATCAGGAAGAACGGCACCGCGGCCCAGCTTCCCCAGAACCACGCACCGAGCGCGCCGGAGACGAGCATGGCACCGAGCCAGATCGCGGTGTCGCGAAGGGCCGGTGCGTCGCTGCGCTGCATCAGCGCCTTCATCTCCTTGCGCGCAACATCGGTGTGGTACCACTCGGCCGCGGCCAGACCATTGGCAACGGCCGCCTCGGCGTCGCGCCCCAGAAGGCTGTAGTCCCGCTTCGTCGGCTTCATCGCTGTTCCTCCCGCAAGGCGCTGTCCGAGGACCCGCCGTATCTGATGGACAAACGATAGCGCCGCTGCTTGCATCTCTCAATCCTGCCATGATAGAATGCGTCAAATTCCATCATTCGCTATCATTTCGCGCTGATGGAAAGATTTCACGGAGAGAGCCATGGCATCGCGGCCGACAATTTCGGATCTTGCGCAGGCGGCCGGCGTCAGCGTCGCAACGGTCGACCGGGTGCTGAACGGTCGCCACAAGGTGCGCGAGGAGACGGCGCGCCGCGTCTATGAAGCCGCCAATGCCATCGGCTATCACGCGCTCGGCCTCATCCGGCAGCGGGTGTTCGAGGATCTGCCGCAATATCGGCTCGGCTTCAGCTTCCAGCGTCCCAACCAGGCCTTCTACCAGAACTTCGCCCGCGAGATCGAAATCGCCTGCAATGCCTGCACGGTTGCCCGCATCGTGCCGCAGATCGAGTTCATCAATGCGCAGACGCCGGCCGCGATGACCGAAATGCTGCGCCAGCTTTCGACGCGCAACCAGGCGCTCGCCGTCGTCGCACCTGACTATCCCGCCACGACGACCATGGCGGAAGACCTGAAAAATCGCGGCATTCCGCTGTTCTGCCTGCTCTCCGACTTCGCCATGGACATCCGCCAGGGCTATATCGGCCTCAACAATATGAAGGTCGGCCGCACCGCTGCCTGGATGATCGCGCGCGGCGCCAAGCGCCCCGGTAAGGTGGCGATCTTCGTCGGCAGCCACCGCTTCCACGGCCATGAACTGCGCGAGATCGGCTTCCGCTCCTTCTTCCGTGAGAAGGGCCAGGGCTTCGAGGTGCTCGACACGCTGGTCAATCTCGACACCAGCGAGATCACCCACGAGGCAACCGCCAACCTGCTTGCACAGCACCCCGATCTCGTCGGCCTCTATGTGGCGGGCGGCGGCATGGAGGGCGCGATTTCGGCGGTGCGCGAGGAAGGTTTTGCCGGCCGTATCCAGCTCATCGTCAACGAACTGACGCCGGAATCGAAGGCCGGCCTTGCCGACGATGTCGTGACCATGGCGATCAGCACGCCGCTCTCAGCGCTCTGCCGAGACCTCGTCTCGCTGATGGTGACGGCGATCGAGAAGGGTGAAAATGCCGTGCCCGGCCAGACCTTCCTGCCCTTCGATCTCTTCACGCCGGAAAATATCTGACGCATCTTTGAGAGAATTCCATCACGGCCTCTTGCTAATCTTTCAGCAATGAGAGCGGCATCGCCACCTTGGCCTTTGACGTCCGTCAAGCGTATCCCGATCCTCACATGTGCATGCGAGGCCGCCCTGTCGGTGGCCCCGAGACCGGAGGACACCCATTCCATGCCGACTTTCGCCATCAACCACATGACGGCGCCCGCCCTCAAGCTCGACGCCTTCTTCGCGCTCGCCGTCTCGCTCGGCACCAGCGCCGTCGAAATCCGCAACGACCTTGATGGCAATGCCATTCTCGACGGCACGACGCCCGCCGAGGTCAAGGCGCTTGCCGAGCGCCACGGCATCACGATCATCTCGATCAATGCCCTGCAGCGTTTCAACGAGTGGACGCCCGCCCGCGCCGCCGAGGCCAGGGAACTGATAGACTATGCCGCTGCCTGCGGCGCCAAGGCGCTCGTGCTCGTGCCGAAAAACGACGGCACCGGCCAGGCCGATGGCGAGCGGCAGGCCAACCTTCGCCAGTCCCTGACGGCGCTCAAGCCGCTGCTCGATGCCGCCGGCATCATCGGCCTCGTCGAACCGCTCGGCTTCGAGATCTGCTCGCTGCGCTCCAAGCGCGAAGCCGTCGAGGCGATCAAGGCGGTTGGCGGGGAACAGACATTCCGTCTCGTGCACGACACGTTCCACCACCATCTTGCCGGCGAGCCGGAGCTGTTTGCCGATTTCACCGGCCTTGTCCACATTTCCGGCGTCGAGGATCCGGCCGTATCGGTTTCCGACATGCGCGACGGCCACCGCGTGCTCGTCAGTCCGGCGGACCGCCTGGCAAACACCGACCAGATCAAGGCCTTGCTTGCGGCCGGCTATGCCGGCCCGCTCTCCTTCGAGCCCTTCTCGCCCGCCGTGCATGGTGTGGCCGATCCCAAGTCCGCCGTTGCCGAAAGCATCGCTTTCATCCGCGAAAACATCTGAAAATCTTCGGCGGCGGAACATTCCGCCGCCCCTTTTCCCCAGCTTCGGCGGAAATCCCGTCCCGCAAAATGGAACGGGCTTGACGCCATAAGCAGAAAATGGAATAAACATTCCGCAATACGGAATTCGCGGTTTGTTTATTCTGTTTTAGCCTTCGCCTCCCGGGAGGAGCGACGGCCGGGCCGCCCGCAAGGGAAGCCATCCGGATTAAGTGAGTGGTGCGGCCGGACGCCACGTTGAGGAGGAGAACGAACATGAAAAAACTGATCCTGAGCTCGGCGCTTGCCGTGATGATGTCGACCGCCGCCCACGCTGAAACGATCGGCGTTTCGATGGCGCTGTTCGACGACAACTTCCTGACCGTTCTGCGCAACGGCATGACCGATTATGCCAAGACGCTCGACGGCGTCGAGCTGCAGATCGAAGACGCCCAGAACGACGTCGCCAAGCAGCAGAGCCAGATCCAGAACTTCATCGCATCCGGCGTCAGCGCCATCATCGTCAACCCGGTCGATACCGATGCGACGGCCGCCCTTTCGAAAGCTGCCGCAGACGCCGGCATCCCGCTCGTCTACGTCAACCGCGAACCGGCAAACATCAACGAACTGCCGGAAAAGCAGGCTTTCGTCGCCTCCAACGAACAGGAATCCGGCACGCTGGAAACCAAGGAAGTCTGCCGCCTGCTGAACGGCAAGGGCAAGGTCGTCGTCATGATGGGCGAACTGTCCAACCAGGCCGCGCGCATGCGCACGCAGGACATCAAGGACGTCATCGCGACCGACGAGTGCAAGGGCCTGACGATCGTCGAGGAGCAGACCGCCAACTGGTCGCGTACACAGGGCGCCGACCTCATGACCAACTGGCTCTCCGCCGGCCTGGAATTCGACGCCGTCATTTCCAACAATGACGAAATGGCGATCGGCGCCATCCAGGCCTTGAAGGCCGCCGGCCGCTCGATGGACAGCGTCGTCGTCGCCGGTGTCGACGCCACGCAGGACGCCCTTGCCGCCATGGCAGCCGGCGACCTCGACGTGACGGTGTTCCAGGATGCCGCCGGCCAGGGCAAGGGCTCGGTCGATGCCGCGCTGAAGCTCGCCAAGGGCGAAAAGGTGGAGACCAAGGTCTACATCCCCTTCCAGCTCGTGACGCCGGCAAACATCGCCGACTTCCAGGCGAAGAACTGATCGGCCCAAGGGTCGAAACCAACTAGACTAGGGTATGCAGGACGCGCGCACGCAGGCGTGCGCGCGTCCGATCCGTTTCAGGTTGCTCCGGGAGGGAGGGGACGATGGTCAGTCCGACCACCATGGCCGCGGTTCGCGCAAGCGGCGCCATTCCGAATGCTGAATATCTCCTGTCCGCGGAAGGTGTCCGCAAGGAATTTCCGGGCGTGGTCGCGCTCGACGATGTCCAGTTCAAGCTGAAGCGCGGCACCGTGCACGCCCTGATGGGCGAAAACGGCGCCGGCAAATCCACGCTGATGAAGATTCTTGCCGGCATCTATACGCCGGACCAGGGCGAAATCCTCCTGAAGGGCCAGAAGATCCGGCTGCAATCGCCGCTCGACGCGCTGGAAAACGGTATCGCCATGATCCATCAGGAACTGAACCTGATGCCCTTCATGACGGTGGCGGAAAACATCTGGATCCGCCGCGAACCGAAGACCCGTTTCGGCTTCGTCGATCACGGCGAGATGCGCCGCAAGACCGCCGAGCTCTTCAAGCGCCTCAACATCACCATGGACCCGGAAACGCAGGTGCGCGACCTCTCCGTCGCCAACCGCCAGATGGTCGAGATCGCCAAGGCCGTGTCCTATGAGAGCGACGTGCTCATCATGGACGAGCCGACCTCCGCTCTGACCGAGCGCGAGGTGGAGCACCTCTTCACCATCATCCGCGACCTGCGCTCGCAGGGGATAGGCATCGTCTACATCACCCACAAGATGAACGAGCTGTTCGAGATCGCCGACGAATTCTCGGTGTTTCGCGACGGCAAATATATCGGCACCCACGCCTCGACCGACGTGACGCGCGACGACATCATCCGCATGATGGTCGGCCGCGAGATCACCCAGATGTTCCCTAAGGAAGAGGTGCCGATCGGCGACGTCGTCCTCTCGGTGAAGAACCTGACGCTCAAGGGCGTGTTCCACGACGTCTCCTTCGACGTGCGGGCCGGCGAAATCCTCGGCCTTGCCGGCCTCGTCGGCTCAGGCCGCTCGAATGTCGCCGAGACGATCTTCGGCGTGACGCCGGCGACCTCGGGCACGATTGCGATCAACGGCAAACAGGTCAGCATCGACAGCCCGAACACGGCTATCAAACATCGCATGGCCTTCCTCACGGAAGACCGCAAGGATACCGGCTGTCTTCTGATCCTCGATATTCTCGAGAACATGCAGATCGCCGTTCTCCAGGACAAGTTCGTCAAGAACGGCTTCGTGGCCGAGGGCGAGCTGACCAGGGTCTGCGAGGAGATGAGCAAGAAGCTGCGCGTCAAGACGCCGAACCTGTCGGAGCGCATCGAGAACCTGTCGGGCGGCAACCAGCAGAAAGTGCTGATCGGCCGTTGGCTGCTCACCAATCCGCGCATCCTCATCCTGGATGAGCCGACCCGCGGCATCGATGTCGGCGCCAAGGCGGAAATCCACCGCTTCGTCACCGAGCTCGCCCGCGACGGCGTCGCCGTC
The DNA here is from genome assembly GCF_946479415.1 of uncultured Shinella sp. The sequence goes on from NZ_CAMLFY010000055.1 coordinate 18,522, forward strand.
ATCATGATCTCGTCGGAAATGCCGGAGGTTCTGGGCATGAGCGACCGCGTCATGGTCATGCACGAGGGCCGCGTCACCGGCATTCTCGACCGGGCGGAGGCAACGCAGGTCAAGGTGATGGAACTGGCTGCCCAGTGAGATGAACCCAGAGATGGGTCCAACAGGATTTAAGGCCGCCGGGCGGCCGCAAGGGAGGTAATCATGAGCACGAATTCAGCCGCGCAGGCTCAGGCCGCTGCGCAGAAATCTGCCCGCCGGCTCCCGCCGGAACTCAACATCTTTCTCGTCCTCATCGGCATCGCGCTGGTCTACGAAATCCTCGGCTGGATCTTCGTCGGCCAGAGCTTCCTGATGAACACGCAGCGCCTGACGATCATCATCCTGCAGGTCTCCGTCATCGGCATCATCGCCGTCGGCGTGACACAGGTCATCATCACGGGCGGCATCGACCTCTCGTCCGGCTCGGTGGTCGGCATGACGGCGATGTTCACGGCCTCGCTGGCGCAGGCCTCCACCTGGCCGCGCGCGCTCTACCCGTCGCTCACCGACATGCCGGTCATCGTGCCCGTCGTTCTCGGCATCGGCGTCGGCCTGCTTGCCGGCTATATCAACGGCCAGCTCATCGCCAAAACGAAGATCCCGCCCTTCATCGCCACCCTCGGCATGATGGTCTCCGCACGCGGCATCTCCAAGTGGTACACCAAGGGCCAGCCGGTCTCGGGTCTCACGGAACAGTTCAACTTCATCGGCACCGGCATCTGGCCCGTCGTCATCTTCCTCGTCGTCGCCGTGATCTTCCACATCGCGCTCCGCTACACCCGCTACGGCAAGTTCACCTATGCGATCGGCGCCAATGTGCAGGCCGCCCGCGTCTCCGGCATCAATGTCGAATCCCATCTCGTGAAGGTCTATGCCATCGCCGGCGCGCTCGCTGGCCTCGCTGGCGTCGTCACCGCTGCCCGTGCCCAGACCGCCCAGGCCGGCATGGGCGTGATGTACGAACTCGATGCCATCGCCGCGACCGTCATCGGCGGCACGTCGCTTGCCGGCGGTGTGGGCCGCATCACCGGCACGGTCATCGGCACCGTCATCCTCGGCGTCATGACCTCGGGCTTTACCTTCCTGCGCGTCGATGCTTTCTACCAGGAGATCGTCAAGGGCGTGATCATCGTGGCCGCCGTCGTCGTCGACGTCTACCGCCAGAAGAAGCGCAAGACGTAACCAAAAACCCTCGCGGTTCGCCGCGGCGCTTTTGCGGGGCGAGCGTATCGCCCCGCCCCTCCTCCCGCATGGTCCCCAAGCGTGCGGCTTATTTGAGAGAATGAAGATGACTGTGAGATTTGGTCTTCTCGGCGCCGGCCGCATCGGCAAGGTCCACGCCAAGGCCGTGACCGGCAATCCCGACGCCGTGCTCGTCGCCGTCGCCGACGCGTTCCCGGCCGCCGCCGATGCCATCGCCAAGCAATATGGCTGCGATGTCCGCACCATCGAGGCGATCGAAGCCGCCAAGGATATCGACGCCGTCGTGATCTGCACGCCGACCGATACCCATGCCGACCTCATCGAGCGCTTTTCGCGCGCCGGCAAGGCGATCTTCTGCGAGAAGCCCATCGATCTCGACGTCGACCGCGTGCGCGCCTGCATGAAGGTGGTGGACGAAACCAAGGGCAAGCTGATGGTCGGCTTCAACCGCCGCTTCGACCCGCATTTCATGGCCGTGCGCAAGGCCATCGACGACGGCAAGATCGGCGACGTCGAAATGGTCACCATCACCTCGCGCGACCCCGGCGCCCCGCCGGTCGATTACATCAAGCGTTCGGGCGGCATCTTCCGCGACATGACGATCCATGACTTCGACATGGCCCGCTTCCTGCTCGGCGAAGAGGTCGTCTCGGTCTCGGCCACCGCCGCCGTTCTGGTCGATCCTGATATCGGCAAGGCCGGCGACTATGACAGCGTCTCGGTCATCCTGCAGACCAAGTCCGGCAAGCAGGCCGTCATCTCCAATTCGCGCCGCGCCACCTATGGCTACGACCAGCGCATCGAGGTGCACGGCTCCAAGGGCGTCGTCTCCGCCGAAAACCAGCGCCCCGTCTCCATCGAGATCGCCAATGGCGACGGCTACACCCGCCCGCCGCTGCACGATTTCTTCATGACCCGCTACACGGAAGCCTACGCCAACGAAATCGCCGCCTTCATCGCCGCCATCGAAAAGGGCGCCACGATCACCCCCTCCGGCGCCGACGGCCTCGCCGCCCTGGCGCTAGCCGACGCCGCCGTGAAATCCGTCGAAGAAAAGCGCCAGATCTCCGTCGCCTGACGGATCAAAGCTCCCAAGGCAACTGGCCGGGCGATGATGTCGCCCGGTCTTTTTTATGGGCAAATTGGCAGACGAATAAGGATCAAAAAGCTCCTAGGGCCAATAGCGTTGAGCAAAACTCAGTAGCGCCAGACATGAAAAACTGACAAATGCAGAGATCAGGAATATCGCAAAACGGCGCATTCTTGAGAGACCGCGAGGGATAGGGAATTCCGATATCGAAGGGCCGGCACAACAGTGCGTCTGAATATTTCGACGACTGGAGAGAGAAAATGGCGCGCCGCACCGGGTGATGATGAGAACTATGTCTACGCTATAGCCCTATAAATTGTATCCCCTAGAATCGGCAGTAGGCAATTGATAATACGCCGCTTTTTACGTCGTAACTATTTCATGGTGTGCTTCTAGGTCTCAGCGCTAAAGCGCCAGGACCATGCTACCTGCCCTCTGCCGCGATGTAAGGACACTAGCGAGCTCTGCCATCAGAAGTAGACCGACACTCGCGGCAAATGTCGACCGGTTGCCGCTCCTGTCGTAGTGGCCTTCGCCGATCACTGATCACGGTCCCGACCTTGATCGCGAGCTGAATGACCGCACCGACTAGGCTGCCGCCGGACTCCGCGTCCGGAGGCCCTGTGACATTTCTAGATTGCTGCAACCCGAGGCACTTCAAATCTACTGCAACACCGATTGTGGCACGTTTCCGATCTTGACGCACCTGTGAGACCGTTACGTCTCACCAGCGGATTTTAGTCGATGACAACGATCGGATGCCCCCTATGCTGCGGCAAGCCTGGAAAGCGGGAGTAGCAGATCTGACTGTTGCTGGACGCGTCGGGGCGACGCGCTCCGTAGACGCTTTCCATGCTGAAAAATGTCTGCCCGTGGGCGTCGTTCGCAAAGCCGCTATACCCGTTCTGGATAAGCCGATGGACGTGCCCCTCCGTTCGATCAACGTTGATGTAACAAAGCTTGGCGCACTCACCCACGAGGTCGTCAGCGGATGGTCTGGCGGCTGGATCGTAGTCGAGGCAACGTTCCACAATCGCCTGAAGTTCAGATGCCAGAGGCTTGAACTGCGAGTTCGAGGTCATAAACGCTGGCCAAGGGTTTCGGGTGCGATTCTTGACATTGACAGCCGCATCCAGAAAGACGCCGAACGGGAAATCTCCCGCTAGAATCCGAAACATCAAGGCGCCGAGCGACCAGATATCGGCCTCTTGGCCGGGGTGGTCACCCTTGCGGCGGAACATCATTTCAGGGGCCATATAAGGCAGAGCCCCTTTGATCGTCCCCGATGTCGAGCGCGTTAGGTCCCCGCCGTCTTGCGCCGCCAGTGCGAACACTTCCTCGGTCAAGGTGGCTATGCCGAAGTCCGTGATTTTCAACTCGTGGAGATTGACGCCCATCTCGACGATGATGTTGCTGGGTTTGAGATCCCGATGCACCACCCCGGCGTGGTGGGATGCTGCCACACCCTTCGCCAGGTGACTGAAGACGCGTGCGCCCAGATGAGGATCGACGGCCCCGAACCGCGCGAGCTTTTCCTCGAGAGTTTGCCCTTCGACATACTCTTCGACCAAAAACGGCTGATCGCCGTGTTCGAAGTAGTCATATGTCTTCGCGACGTTGTGATGATTGACACGGGCTGCAATCACTGCGCTCTGGCTGAACCGCTTTACCTGCTGACCAGGCTGTGGCGTTTTCACCGCCACATCGATATCCAGCAACGTATCGCGTGCAAGATAGACGTCCTGCATCCCGCCACGGCCGATGTGCCTGACAATCTGATAGCGGCCAGAAACTACGTCGCCTGGTTTCACGGCATTACCTCCGGGGTCGATACGTCGAACGTTACAAACCGCCGGGCCTGCCCAGGGTTACCGAATGTGATGACGCAGCATCCTGGCACGACGTGCCCGACCTTCGCGACCGCGTTGTTAAGGAAGACGGCGCCGGACGCGCTGATCACGACGAACTCGGACCCATTGTATTCGACACCAAGAGATCCGACCGGGCCGGCATTTACGTTGATCTTGCGGTTCTTACGATTGAGATGATGGGTCGTGCCGCCAAAGACAACAAGTGCTCGGTGTTGGTTTTCGAGAAGCTGCTGCTGCAAAACGGATTGGACCTCTACCATTCTCGGTCGTTGGGCGGGCCGTGGGTCGAGGCACTTGTGTAAAAGGGCGACCGTTGGCGCTGAGACACCCGGCAGACTCGCAGAAAGAGCAGGAAGAGAGATCGGCACCGGTGGCTGTTGCGCCAATTCCCTCGGAGCATTCGTACTTAGCAACGCCAGCGCTGTTGCGCCAAAAGCATAAACGTCGATGGATGCGTCAAAGCTTATCGTTTTGTCGCTCCACAACTCGGGAGCCATGAAAACTGGCGTACCAATAATGCTCCTGGTCTTTGCGGCGTCCTGCGACCGCGCAAGGCCAAAATCGATAATCTTGATGACGCCTTCCTTGTCCAGCCGAATATTGTTCGGTTTGATGTCGCGATGAATGACGCCTGCTTCGTGAATATCGCGCAGCCCGCAGGCAATCTGCCATAGCGTATGAATGTACTTGCGGCTCGGCTTGAAGGAGCCAACTTCGAGGTTTTCGCCATCAATGAACTCAAGCACGATGGCGGTCTCAGGCTGGCGCCTATCTGATAATTGCACAACATCGTACAATTGTACGACATGCTTGGAACGCAGCTTCGCGAGGGCCTTCTGCTCGTCAAGCAGCCTCCGCTCCTCAATGCCCTTCTGAAGGCGCTTAATGATGACCGGGCGTTGCAGGTGAGTGTCCATGCACTCTATGATCTCGCCCATGCCGCCAGCGGCCGTGCCCCCCGTAGGCGTGTATCTACCTGCTATCGTCATCGCCGTCCTTCACATCCGCCGATTGTTCGATCTGAATTTCGAGTTGAACGTCGTCTTGCGGTGGCCTCAGGCTTTTTTCCGCTTTTTTCGAAGTCCGACGGGTGCCTTTTCGGCTCTTGTTAGCGGTGTTTGGTCGGTCTTGGCCTTCTTTGATGGACGCCTCCTCAGGTGCTGCCGCGGCCTGCGGTCTGGGAGCTTCTGCAACATCACGAAGCCAGCTTATGGCCATCGTGCCAAACGGGTCCCAGACTTGGATTCCCCCTTCCTGATTTCTTGCAGCCGGCGACGACAGAGCCTTCAAATCCACCAGCGCAAGGGAGGCGTTGTCGTGGCCACCGCACCAGCGCGCCAGCGCTGACAATCTATCGACGGCTGCCTTTGGATCAGACGCGTGGTAAAGAACACTGGCGAGAGTATCTGCCTCGATATAGTGGATCCCGTCAGTGGTGAGTGCCAGTTCCGACACGTGCGACGGAACTGTTCGGATATGGGGCTTTATGCCGGCCCCCATTCCGACAAACTGAAGCAAGTCGCGACCATGACCTCCTACGGCTTCTTCGAGAGAGTCGTCGACTGTCAGCCGCTCGACCTTCACACCCTTCCCGCACGCGTAGATTCTGCTGTCGCCGAGATTGATAATGACGGGCGGAGCGCCTGTATCGAACAGCAATGCGGAGAGTGTGGCTCCACCTCGACCACCTGCGAACGCGTAGACAGCATCATTGGCGTGGGCGGCGGCGGCGGCGGCACGTTGCTCCAACCCCTGGTGTCTGTGACGCACCAAGGCGTGGAAAAAGGATGAAACGGCCAAGGTTGCGCATTTTGCGCCATCTCTCATACCGCCCATGCCGTCGGCGACCACTACCGCGATGATTGGCTGGCTGCTCTGCCTCGCACTGAGGCGCAGCGCCGCCACTCGGTCCTGGTTCTCTTCTCGCTGCAGTCCGAGGTCGGTCGCGAGAATGGCAGGTAAGTCAAAGCATTGGTTTTGCGCCCGATCCGGAACGGCTCTCGATAACCAATTTGCAACGGTGTCCTGGAACGCGTCGCCTCGACTGCCAGGCGGGGTTTCTGAAATATTCTGCGTCATCAAATAAACTCGCTTCCGCCCAACTAGCCTTAATCATCCTTGCCGTGACATGCGCTCTCACGACAGTCCACGGCTACCCGAGGACTTTAAGCCCATGCTTTTGAACCACAGTGAGAAGCTTGAGTGCCATCCCACTCGGCCTCTTGGCTCCCGTTTCCCACTTCTCAACCGTGCTTTCGCTGGTGTTGAGATAACGGGCAAATACGGGCTGGCTGACACTATTGGCTTCGCGCAGTTGCTTGATCTGCGCAGGCTCTATCTCTGTCGGGACGACCAGATGGCGCGCGTCGAAATCGCGCATCGTTGCCTTGTCGAAAGCGCCGACTTTATGAAGCATGGCCGCAGACGAATGTATTGCCTCAGACACATCGCTCTTGAACCTGCTTTTCGTTGCCATGACAAATCTCCTTCAGGTCCTTGTCCTCCAAAAGCCGGGCAATCTGCTGAACGTTACGCGTAGCGTAGCTCTTTGCCAGGGTGCGGAAGTCCTCCAGCTCATCGTCCTCGATATATTGGCTCGATCCTTCTTTGCGAACAGATATTCGAAAATCCATTATCGGATACCTTTCACAAGAATGATGTTTCTCTGCATGTTCTTGTTCAGGCGCTTTTTGAAGACCCCGCCGCCAAGATCGTCTGCCTAGCCGTCCAGCACTTCCTGAATCGCCTTACAAAGCTCACCATCCTTGATGCGCGCTTTGCGAGCCGCCGTGGAAAACCAAGCGGATTGGAACGTCCGCATGGATTCTTCAACATCGACCATATCTCTATGTAGCACCGGGTGCTATCGAAATCAATGCACGGGCGTAATCCTCCCGACGAAGCCGGATCGCCGTCACCCACTCATCGACCAGTCGGGCGTACTGCCGAGTGCTGAGTTGATCGGTGTGGTCGATACGACTGGGAGGCTGCGAAGTGTTCATAGGCGATCCAGCAACCCCGCTCAGGTCACGCTTGCTCGCTCTAGATACCGGCAAAAGGCGTTCGCAAGCTGCATCTGCCGCGGCGTCCGGCACTGCGCTTCGAAGACGGAGGGCGAGGCGACGAGCACGCAGATGCATTTAGCGCGCGAGGTGGCAACGTTCAGCCGGTTGAGGCTGTAGAGAAATTCCATGCCGCGCGGCGCGTCTGCATAGCTTGAGGTTGTCATCGAGTAGATGACGATCGGCGCTTCCTGACCTTGGAATTTGTCGACCGTGCCGATGCGGCCGCCGGGAATCCGGTCCTGCAACTCGATGACTTGAGCATTGTACGGCGCGATGATGAGGATTTCGTTCAGCGTAACATGCGCTTCGACCCCGTGCTTGTCGATCCAAGTCGTCCCCGCACCAAGGATCTCATCCACCAAGTCGCGGACGCAGTCAGCTTCCTCAGGCGACGAACTCTGATTGCCTTCGGTCGGCACGGGTACGTAACGCAGGCCCGCGCCGCTGACACGGCCGCCCGACCTTATCTCCTGCACTTCCAGCCCTGGCCGTGGGTGAAGACGGCCGCCGTAGAACAGCTCGGAGGTATAGGCGCAGATGTCCGGGTGAAGCCGCCACGTCTCGGCCAGGAACAGCCCGCGATCGTCGGCAATGGTCTGATCGCCGCCGAGGATGTGATGGAGCGATGAGACGTCGGTGCCTTCTGGATGGCTGCCCTGCATGGGCTGGTCAAGCTGTTGCGGATCCCCGAGCAGCACGATGGTGGATGCCGCCTGAGAGACGGCCAGCACATTGGCAAGCGCCATCTGCGCCGCTTCATCGATAAAGAGTACATCGACGGCTTCGGCGGCGTCGGGCGACGCCCAAAGCCACGCGGTGCCGCCGCCGACGTGAACGCCGTGGCTGATAGCACCGAGCAGTTCAGGTGCCTTGGTCGTGAAGCGCAAACGGTGAACGTCGTCCTCTTTCTCGGCAGGTTTCTGCATACACTGGACATCTACGCCCATCGCGTCGGCCGCCGTCACGACGGCATCCAGAAGATTGCGGATCACCTTGTGGCTGTTGGCTGTCACGCCGACGGTCTTTCCAGCCTGAACGAGGGCGCAGATCATGCGGGCGCCGGTGTGGGTCTTGCCGGCACCGGGTGGCCCTTGAATGGGAAACACGCCCGGCTCCAAATGCGGTGCGATGCGCAGCGCGGCATCGAGCGTGGGTTCGCCGTCCTGCCGGATCGGCTGCCCGCCGATACGCGGCGGCATCCGCATGAGAAGATCGCGGGCCGCCCTGTATCGGCCATCGCCCTCCATGCCGTTCGCGGCGACATGTTCGCCAATGCGAACAAGCGCCTTCGCAAGTACGTCGGCATCGATCACCTTGTGAGCGAAAACGGCCTCGCTGTGAAGATCGGCTGTGTCGCCCCGCTTTTTGATGTCGACCCAGCGTTCGTCCAGCGACATCTCCTCGACCGTGCCGAAATGGGCACCGCCCATGTTCCGCAGGCTTTCGCCGCCGCGCAGTTCCGTCTCCTGCGGCGGGAAGCTGTAGCGGTGGATCGGCGCCTTGGCGGTGCCGCCGGTTGCGCCGATGAAGGAAAGGCCGGACAGGCCCGCCCGCTCTTCGAGCAGGTCCTCCGCCGCGAGATCCGATAG
>NZ_CAMLFY010000056.1 GCF_946479415.1 uncultured Shinella sp.
ATCTGCGCGCCAATCCGCGCGGCCGTATCCAGGAACACTGGCAACACGTTGCCGGCTGCCGGCGCTGGCTGGTGGTGGAGCGGGACAATTTTACCCATGAGGTGTTCGGCGTTATCGATGCGGCCAAGGCCGGGGAGGGCGCGCGATGACCGCCTATCGCCTTGCCTCCGGCGGTCTTGTCGATCGCAGCCATGCCGTCCGCTTCTCCTTCGACGGCGTGAACCTCACGGGTCATGCCGGCGATACGCTCGCTTCGGCCTTGCTTGCCAACGACACGCTGCTTGTCGGCCGCAGCTTCAAATATCATCGCCCGCGCGGCATCGTGACCGCTGGCCCCTCCGAGCCGAATGGGCTGGTGACGGTCGGCAGCGGTGCGCGGCGCGATCCCAACACCAAAGCGACGGTTGCCGAACTCTATGACGGTCTGGAGGCCCGCAGCCAGAACCGCTGGCCGAGCCTTGCCTATGATGTCGGTGCCGTGAACAATCTGATGTCGCGATTCCTCTCGGCCGGGTTCTACTACAAGACCTTCATGTGGCCGGCCGCCTTCTGGGAAAGGGTCTATGAGCCGCTGATCCGCCGCGCCGCCGGACTCGGCCGCACCGACCTGCCGCGCGATCCCGACAGCTACGAGAAAAGCTGGGCGCATTGCGACCTGCTCGTCGTCGGCTCCGGCCCGGCGGGGCTTTCCGCAGCGCTGGTTGCTGCTCGTTCGGGCCTGCGCGTCATCCTTGCCGAGCAGGATTTCGTTCTCGGCGGTGCGCTGCTCTCGGAGACGACGCCCATCGGCGGCGAGCCGTCCTATGTTTTCGCCCGCCGCGTGGTCGAGGAACTGCAGAACAGCCCCAATGTCACGCTGCTGCCGCGCACCACGGTGTTTGGCTGGTACGACGACAATGTTTTCGGCGCGGTCGAGCGGGTCCAAAAGGACGTCGCTGTCGTCGATGCCGCCAAGCCCGTCGAGCGCCTATGGCGCATCGTGGCGAAACACGCGATCCTGGCTACCGGGGCCGAGGAGCGGCCGCTGGTGTTCGGCGGCAACGACCGGCCGGGCATTCTCACGGCGAGCGCGGTCAGCACCTATGCCAACCGCTTCGGCGTCGCGGCCGGCAAGTCCGTCACCGTCTTCACCAATGGCGCGTCCGGGTATCGCACGGCACGCGATCTGACGGCGCAGGGCGTCGAGATCGCGGCGCTGATCGATAGTCGTACCGCCTCCGAGGATGTTGCGCCCGCTGGTGTTCGCCTGCTGCGCGGCGGCTCGATCGTCGATACGAACGGCCGCCATCGCGTGCGTGCCGTGGTTGCCGATCGCGGCGGCTTCGAGGAGTTGATCGCCTGTGACGCGGTCGCCATGTCGGGCGGCTGGAGCCCGGTCATCCATCTCGCCTGCCAGCGCGGTGGCAAGCCGGTCTGGTCGGAGGCACTTCAAGCCTTCATGGCGCCGGATGTCGGCGCGGGGCTCGTCATGGCGGGTGCTGCGGCGGGACACTATCGCCTCTCGGAATGTTTTGATGATGGTGCGCGCAAGGCTTCGGCCATTGTGGAAGCGCATGGGCGGCCGGCGGCCGGTCTCGAGCGGCCCGCAATCGGCGAGGAAGCCGATACGTCCTTCACGGCGCTCTGGCATGTGCCGGGTGCGAAATCCAAGGCCTTCGTCGATTTCCAGAACGACGTGCACACCAAGGATCTGGGCCTTGCCGTGCGCGAGGGCTTCGGCCATGTCGAGCATGCCAAGCGTTACACGACGGGCGGCATGGCGACGGACCAGGGCAAGCTCGGCAATATCAATGCCATCGGCATCCTCGCCGGCATGCGCGGGGTGAGCCCCGCCGACGTGGGCACCACGACGTTCCGGCCGTTCTACACGCCGGTTTCCTTCGGGGCGCTCGCCGGCGCGTCGATCGGCGAACATGCCATGCCGACCCGCCGCTCGCCGCTGCATGGTTGGGCGGCGCGCAACGGTGCGGTCTTCATCGATGCGGGGCTTTGGTATCGCTCGTCCTGGTTCCCGAAGGCCGGTGAAAAGACCTGGCGCGAGAGCGTCGATCGCGAAGTGCGCAACGTGCGCGAAAACGCCGGCCTCTGTGATGTCTCGACGCTCGGCAAGATCGAGGTGTTCGGGCCGGATGCGGCCGAATTCCTCAACCGGCTCTATTGCAACCCCGTGCTGAAACTGCCCGTCGCCAAGGCCCGCTACGGCCTGATGCTGCGCGAGGACGGCATGGTCCATGACGACGGCACGGTGAGCCGGCTCGGCGAGGAGCATTTCTTCATCACCACGACGACGGCGATGGCCGGCGGCGTGCTCTCGCATATGGAATTTGCCGCGCAGGTGCTTTGGCCGGATTTGCGTGTGCGCTTCCTCTCCGTCTCCGACCAGTGGGCGCAGATGTCGATAGCGGGGCCGAAGGCACGCACGATCCTGCAGGCCGTGGTCGAGGACGATATTTCCGGTGCAGCCTTCCCGTTCCTGGCGGCGCGCGAGGTGCGGCTGAAGGGCAATCTCAAGGCGCGGCTGTTCCGCATCTCGTTTTCGGGTGAGCTGGCCTACGAGCTGGCGGTGCCGGCGGGGCATGGCGAGGCGGTGGCCGATGCGCTGATGCGGGCCGGTGCGTCGCATGGCATCTGCGCCTATGGCGTGGAGACGCTGAACGTGCTGCGGCTCGAAAAGGGCCATGTCACCCATGCCGAACTCGACGGTCGCGTCACACCCGACGATGCAGGCCTCGGCCGCATGATGGGCGCGAGCAAGCCCGATTTCATCGGCAAGCGACTTTCGACCCGCTTCGGTCTGACGGCGGCCGACCGGGCGCAACTGGTCGGCCTCAAGTCGCTGGAACCCGAAAAGGATATGCGGGCCGGCGCACATCTGCTGAAGGATGGCGCGAAACCCTCGACGATCAACGACCAGGGCTGGGTCAGCTCCGCCTGTTTCTCGCCGACGCTCGGCGGTCACATCGCGCTCGCCTTCCTGAAATCCGGCCGTGAACGCTACGGCGAGAAGATCGTGGTCTGGGATCAGCTGCGCGGCGTGGAGACCTTTGCCGAGGTCTGCGACCCCGTCTTCGTCGATCCTGAAAACACCAAGCTGATGGCGTGAGGTAGAGGCGATGGCTTACGAGTATCAGGCGGTGCATGCTCTCGACGGGACGATCGGCGCGATTGGAGAGCGGCGTGCGAATCATCTTTCCGTTCATCGCACGACCGCCGTTGCCATGGCCCTTGCTGCTCCCGGCCAGATGGCTGAGGCGGCCGGCATTTTTGTGTCGAACGGTGAGTTCGAGGCGCGGTTCTCCGGCCCCGGTGAATGGCTCGTCCTGTCGGAGGTGCATGCGCCGGAAACGCTTGCCGCGGAGCTTTCCGTTCGGCTTGGCGATTTCGCCTTCGTCGTCGACCAGAGCCATGGCCGGGTCGTGCTGACGCTGTCGGGGCCGGATGCCGCCCGCATTCTGGCAAACGGCATCGCGGTCGATCTGCACGCCGATGCCTTCCCGGTCGGGCGCGCGGCGAATGTGCTGTGCAGCCATCTCTCGGTCAACCTCGCCCGCACCGGCGAGGATCGCTTCGACCTTGTGGTGATGCGCAGCTTTGCCGAGGCGCTGGTCGATGACCTCAAGGTGATGGCGCGCAGCCACGACCTGTCGGTGGATTTCGCGACGCGCTGACGGCGGTCTGCGCGTCGCTGCCCGACATTCAAAATCGACAAAGCGACATGAGGTTTCGCACCACGGGCTTGTGAGGCCTCCGGGGGACAAAATAGGCTGCGTTTCGTCTGCAGCGCGAAGTTCCCTTCAACCCGCCAAGCCGGAGTTTTTCATGAAGAGCCATGCAAGGGTCGTCGTCATCGGGGGCGGCGTCGTCGGCTGTTCCGTCCTGTATCACCTCACCAAATTCGGCTGGACCGATGTCGTGCTCGTCGAACGCTCGGAACTGACCTCCGGCTCGACCTGGCATGCTGCCGGCGGCATGCACACGATCAACGGCGATCCCAACGTCGCCAAGCTGCAGAAATACACGGTGGAGCTCTACAAGGAGATCCAGGATTATTCCGGCCAGGATATCGGCCTGCACATGACCTCAGGCATGATGCTGGCCTCGACCAAGGACCGTTTCGACTGGATGAAGTCGATCCTCGCCAAGGGCCGTTATATGGGGCTCGATGCGCATCTGCTGACGCCGAAGGAAGCGCATGACCTGATGCCGCTGCTCGATCCCGACCAGTTCGTCGGCGCGGTGTTCGATCCCGTCGAAGGCCATCTCGATCCCTACGGCACGACGCATGCCTATGCGAAATCGGCCAAGAAGAACGGAGCCGATATCTACCTGCACACCAAGGTGGAAGACCTCGTGCAGCGCGAGGACGGCAGCTGGCGCGTCATCACCAACAAGGGCGAGATCATCGCCGAGCATGTCGTCAACTGCGGTGGCCTCTGGGCGCGCGAGGTCGGCCGCATGGTCGGGCTCGAACTGCCGGTTCTTGCCATGGAGCACATGTATCTCATCACCGAAGACATGCCGGAGGTGATCGAGTTCAACCAGACCGCTGGCCGGGAGTTGATGCACTGCGTCGACTTCGACGGGGAAATCTATCTCCGGCAGGAGCGCAACGGCATGCTGATGGGCACCTATGAAAAGGCCTGCCGCCCGTGGTCGCCGCTCAATACGCCCTGGGATTTCGGCCATGAACTGCTGGCGGAAGACATCGAGCGCATCACGCCGGAGCTGGAAGTCGGTTTCCGCCACTTCCCGGCTTTCAACAAGGCGGGCATCAAGAAGGTCATCAACGGGCCCTTCACCTTCTCGCCGGATGGCAACCCGCTGGTCGGTCCGGTGCGTGGCATGACGAATTTCTGGTCGGCCTGCGCGGTCATGGCCGGCTTCAGCCAGGGTGGCGGTGTGGGTCTGGCGCTCGCCAACTGGATGATCAACGGCGATCCCGGCTTCGACGTCTTCGCCATGGATGTCTCGCGTTACGGCGACTTTGCGACGCTCGGCTACACCAATGCCAAGGTGCGCGAAAACTATTCCCGCCGCTTTTCCATTCGTTATCCGAACGAGGAGCTGCCGGGTGGCCGGCCACTGCTGACCACGCCGATCTATGACAAGTTCAAGGCCGCTGGCGCGGTCTTCGGCGCATCCTATGGTCTGGAGGCGCCGCTTTGGTTTGCCCCCGAGGGCGTCGAGGATCAGTTCTCCTGGCGCCGCTCGACCGATTTCGAGACTGTTGGTGCGGAAGCGCGTGCGGTCCGCGAGAGCGTCGGCTTGATGGAAACCTCGGGCTTTGCCAAATATGCGGTAAAGGGCAGGGGAGCGGAGGCCTGGCTCGACCGGCTGCTGACCTGCCGCATTCCCGCGACCGGCCGCATGACGCTCGCGCCCATGCTGAAGGATGACGGCAAGCTGATCGGTGATTTCACGCTGGCCAAGCTCGACGAGGGCGATTTCCTGCTCATCGGCTCCGGCATCGCGGAAGACTATCACATGCGCTGGTTCGAGAGCCATCTGCCGGACGACGGCTCGGTGACGCTCGAAGCGCTGAACCTTTCGCTTGTCGGTCTTGCCATTGCCGGTCCGAAGGCGCGCGACGTGCTGCAGAAGCTGACGCATCAGGATCTGTCGACGTCGGCCTTCGCCTTCATGGATGTGCGCCGCATGGATCTCGGCATGGCGCCGGCCATTGTCGGGCGCGTCAGCTATACCGGCGATCTCGGCTATGAAATCTGGATGAAGCCGCAATACCAGCGCTATCTCTACGATCTCATCCTCGAAGCCGGCGCCGAATTCGGCATCCGCCTCTTCGGGCTGCGCGCCCTGAATGCACTGCGCCTCGAAAAATCCTATGGCAGCTGGTCGCGCGAATATCGCCCGCTCTATGGTCCGCTCGAGGCGGGGCTGGAGCGTTTCGTGGCGCTGCGCAAGGACGCCGACTTCATCGGCAAGGAAGCGGCCAAAGCGGAGCGCGAGAGGGGCGGGACACTCCGCCTGCGCACCTTCATTCTCGAGGCGAGGGATGCGGATGTCATCGGCGACGAGCCGATCTATCTCGACGGCAAAGTGCGCGGCTGGGTGACGTCGGGCGGCTACGCCCATGCGTCAGGCCTGTCGGTCGCGGTCGGTTATGTGCCGAAGGAGATCGCGGACGTTGCGGCGGGCTGGTCGATCGAACTTCTCGGCGAGGTGCTGCCGGCGCGTCTTCAGGCCGAACCGCTGTTCGATCCCTCGGGTGCGAAAATGCGTGGCTGATCGTCCCGTAACGTGAGGCGGCAGTGTCCCAAATCGGGACATCGCCGTTTTTGCGTTTTGTGCATCATTTTGCACAAAGACGCCGATTTTCCTGCCGATTTTTTGGTTTCCGTGGCGTTAATTACGTCATTTAACGCTTCTTGCTAAAGAAATTGTCGATCGGGGCTTTTTGGGCTTCCCTTTTGTATCGAAAGCGGTATGGAATCCCCTTGTCTAAACAAGCTCAAAAATGAGCGTCAAGAACAAGAGATGCGGCCCTCAGGAACCGCATCCGGGGGATTATATATGGAGTATTTCATCCAGCAGCTCGTCAACGGGCTGACGCTTGGATCTATTTATGGTTTGATAGCCATCGGCTACACCATGGTTTACGGCATCATCGGTATGATCAACTTCGCCCATGGCGATATCTTCATGCTGGGTGGGTTTGCCGCTCTCATCACCTTCCTTCTTCTGACCAGTGTGTTCGCCGGCCTTCCGGTCGTGCTTCTGCTGCTGGTCATGATCGCCGCGGCGATGCTGACGGCATCGCTGTGGAACTGGACGATCGAGAAGGTGGCATACCGGCCGCTGCGCGGATCCTTCCGGCTTGCGCCGCTGATCACCGCGATCGGCATGTCGATTGCGCTGTCGAACTTCATCCAGGTGACCCAGGGCCCGCGCAACAAGCCGATCCCGCCGATGGTCTCCTCGGTCTATAACGTCTTCGGCATCGCGATCTCGCTGAAGCAGCTCATCATCATGTTCCTGACGGTCACGTTGCTTGCGGTGTTCTGGTACATCGTCAACAAGACCTCGCTCGGCCGCGCCCAGCGCGCAACCGAACAGGACCGCAAGATGGCGGCGCTGCTGGGTATCGACGTCGATCGCACGATCTCCGTGACCTTCATCATGGGTGCATCGCTCGCAGCCGTCGCCGGCACCATGTACCTGATGTATTACGGCGTGACCGTCTTCACCGACGGCTTCATTCCGGGCGTCAAGGCCTTCACGGCTGCGGTTCTGGGCGGTATCGGCTCGCTTCCGGGTGCGGTTCTCGGCGGTCTGCTCATCGGCCTCATCGAGAGCCTGTGGTCCGCCTACTTCACCATCGACTACAAGGACGTCGCGACGTTCTCCATCCTCGCCATCGTCCTGATCTTCAAGCCGTCCGGTATTCTCGGGCGACCGGAAGTCGAGAAGGTTTGATCCATGTCCATCACTACGAACACCAATGAGAGCGCCGGCGGTAATCTGACGGCGCGGGCTCTGCGCGAGGGCATTTTTGCCGGCATCATCGCGCTCGGCCTCTTCGTCCTCTTCGTCGGTCTCGAGACCACGCAGAACATCCGCAACGAGCTCGTGCTGAACCAGCGCTGGGGTCTGCTGGCGATCTTCGTGATCATCGCTGCCGTCGGCCGCTTCCTGACCGTCGCCTATCTCCAGCCCTCGATGGCCGCCCGCAAGGCTGCGGCGTCGAAGGTCGCAGTGGACGCGGAAGAAAGCTTCTTCAAGCGCAACTTCAGCAAGATCGCGATCGCCGCGCTGCTGATCTATCCGCCGCTGATGGTCATGCTCTTCGGCGTGCAGGGCTCGCTGAAGTGGGTCGACAATTTCGGCATCCAGATCCTCATCTACGTGATGCTGGCCTGGGGTCTGAACATCGTCGTCGGTCTTGCCGGCCTTCTCGACCTCGGCTATGTCGCCTTCTACGCAGTTGGCGCCTATTCCTACGCGCTGCTGTCGCAGCAGTTCGGCTTCTCCTTCTGGGTCCTGCTGCCGCTCGCCGGTATCCTGGCTGCCTTCTGGGGCATGATCCTCGGCTTCCCGGTGCTGCGCCTGAAGGGCGACTATCTCGCCATCGTGACGCTCGCCTTCGGGGAAATCATCCGCCTCGTTTTGATCAACTGGACGGAAGTCACCCGCGGCACCTTCGGCGTCTCGGGCATTCCGAAGGCGTCGATCTTCGGCATCTGGTCCTTCGACGTCAGCGCGCCGAACAACTTCGCCAAGGCCTTCGGCCTGCCGATGTCGTCGGCCTACTACAAGATCTTCCTCTTCTATCTCATCCTGGCGCTGGCTCTGCTGACCGCTTATGTGACGATCCGCCTGCGCCGCATGCCGATCGGCCGCGCCTGGGAAGCGCTGCGTGAAGACGAGATCGCTTGCCGCTCGCTCGGTATCAACACGGTGACGACCAAGCTGACGGCTTTCTCTATCGGCGCGATGTTCGGCGGCTTTGCCGGCTCCTTCTTCGCCGTGCGCCAGGGCTTCGTCTCGCCGGAAAGCTTCGTCTTCCTGGAATCGGCGATCATCCTCGCCATCGTGGTTCTTGGCGGCATGGGCTCGCTCGTCGGCATCGCGGTTGCTGCCGTGGTCATGGTCGGCGGCACGGAACTGCTGCGTGAGATGACCTTCCTGAAGGCGATCTTCGGGCCGGACTTCACCCCGGAACTCTACCGCATGCTGATCTTCGGTCTGGCGATGGTCGTCGTCATGGTCTGGAAACCGCGCGGCTTCGTCGGAAGCCGTGAACCGACCGCCTTCCTGCGGGAACGCAAGGCCGTCTCCGGCAGCTTCACCAAGGAAGGGCACGGCTGATGGCGCCCGAGACGAAGATAGCGACGAATACGATGACGAAAGATCCCATCCTGAAAGTCGAGCATCTGTCGATGCGCTTCGGTGGTCTCATGGCCATCAACGACCTCTCCTTCGAAGCCTATCGCGGCGATATCACCGCGCTGATCGGCCCGAACGGTGCCGGCAAGACCACGGTGTTCAACTGCGTGACCGGCTTCTACAAGCCGACCATGGGCATGATCACCATGCGCCAGAAGGCGGGCAAGGAGTTCCTGCTGGAACGCATGACCGACTTCGAGGTCAACCGCGATGCGAAGGTGGCGCGCACCTTCCAGAACATCCGGCTCTTCTCGGGTCTGACGGTTCTGGAAAACCTGCTCGTCGCCCAGCACAATGCGCTGATGAAGGCCTCCGGCTACACGATCCTCGGCCTGCTCGGCATGCCAGCCTACAAGAAGGCGGCGGCCGAATCGATCGACATCGCCAAGTACTGGCTGGAGAAGGCGAACCTCATCGAGCGCGCCGACGACCCGGCGGGCGATCTGCCCTATGGTGCGCAGCGGCGTCTCGAAATCGCCCGCGCCATGTGCACCGGACCGGAATTCCTGTGCCTCGACGAACCGGCCGCTGGTCTTAACCCGCGCGAATCGGCAGCACTCAACGATCTGCTCCGCTCGATCCGCAACGACAGCAACACGTCGATCCTGCTCATCGAGCACGACATGTCGGTCGTCATGGAAATCTCCGACCACGTGGTGGTGCTCGAATACGGCCAGAAAATCTCCGACGGCACGCCGGACCATGTGAAGAACGATCCGAAGGTTATCGCGGCCTATCTCGGTGTGGAAGATGATGAGGTCGAAGAGGTGATCGAGGAAATCGAGGTGATCGCTGAGAGCGAAGGCCCGCAGGGAGGGTCGCACTGATGAGCGATACACTTCTCAGCGTCCAGGGCGTGGAAACCTATTACGGCAACATCCGCGCACTCGCCGGCGTCAATGTCGAGGTCAAGAAGGGCGAGATCGTCTCGCTGATCGGTGCCAACGGTGCCGGCAAGTCGACCCTGATGATGACGGTCTGCGGCAGCCCGCAGGCCCGCACCGGCTCCGTCATCTTCGACGGCGAGGATATCACCCGCCTGCCGACGCATCTCATTGCGCGCCGCCGCATCGCGCAGTCGCCGGAAGGGCGCCGCATCTTCCCGCGCATGACGGTCTATGAAAACCTTCAGATGGGCGCGAGCCTCGACAATCTGAAATACTTCAACGAGGATGTGGAAAAGATCTTCACGCTCTTCCCGCGCCTCAAGGAACGTCAAGCCCAGCGCGGCGGCACGCTTTCGGGCGGTGAGCAGCAGATGCTCTCCATCGGCCGCGCGCTGATGGCGCGTCCGAAGCTGCTTCTGCTCGACGAGCCGTCGCTCGGTCTTGCGCCGCTGATCGTCAAGGGCATCTTCGACGCGATCAAGAAGCTCAACCAGACGGAAGGCCTTACTGTCTTCCTCGTCGAGCAGAACGCTTTCGCCGCGCTCAAACTCTCCGACCGGGCCTATGTGATGGTCAATGGTCAGGTGACGATGAGCGGTTCCGGCAAGGAACTTCTGGCCAATCCGGAAGTGCGCGCCGCCTACCTGGAAGGCGGACGCCACTAAGGCGGTCGAGAGGAGAAGAAAAAATGCAGGGAATTCTCTACGAAGAGCCGTCCGTCTGGCAGTTTCTGTTCGTCAGCGTCATCATGGGCGGCTGGACCGCCTGGCGCACGGGCAAGAGCGTTGCGGACGGTTGGCAGAACTACGGAACGCTGGTCGTCTACGTCCTTCTCCTGGGCGTAGCCATCCGTTTCGTTCACCACGCGCTGTTCCACGGCACCATGCTCACGCCGCAGTACTATGTCGTGGACACCGCCGTGCTTTTGTTGTTTGCTACGCTCGGCTACCGCTATTACCGTACGCGGCAAATGACCAATAACTACTACTGGCTCTATGAAAAGGCTTCGCCCTTTTCCTGGAAGTCCAAGTAACCAGAGGGAACGCCGCGACCGGTTTTCGGCCGCGGTCTAAAGATACCGGCGCAATGAATGCGGGTGTTGCGACCGGTTAAAACGAACCCGCAATCAAATTTGGGAGTAATAATATGAAGAAGTCTCTCATGTCGGCTGTTGCTTTGGCTGCAATGGTCGCTTTCAGCGGCAGCGCCTGGGCCGACATCCTGATCGGCGTCGGTGGCCCGATCACCGGCCCGAACGCCGCCTTCGGCGCGCAGCTGCAGAAGGGTGCCGAGCAGGCTGCTGCCGACATCAACGCAGCCGGCGGCATCAACGGCGAACAGATCAAGATCGTGCTCGGCGACGACGTATCCGACCCGAAGCAGGGCGTTTCGGTCGCCAACAAGTTCGTCGCTGACGGCGTCAAGTTTGTTGTCGGCCACTTCAACTCGGGCGTTTCCATCCCGACGTCGGAAATCTACGCTGAAAACGGCATCCTGCAGATCACCCCGGCTTCGACGAACCCGACCTATACGGAACGCGGCCTGTGGAACACCTTCCGTACCTGCGGCCGTGACGACCAGCAGGGCGCCGTAGCCGGTTCCTTCATCGCTGCAAACTTCAAGGACGCCAAGGTTGCCGTCGTTCACGACAAGACCCCGTATGGTCAGGGCCTTGCCGACGAAACCAAGAAGGCAATGAACGAAGCCGGCGTCACGGAAGTGATCTATGAAGGCGTCAACATCGGCGACAAGGACTTCTCCGCTCTCATCGCCAAGATGAAGGAAGCCGGCGTTTCCGTCGTCTACTGGGGCGGCCTGCACACCGAGTTCGGCCTGATGGAACGCCAGGCTGCCGACCAGGGCCTGAAGGCAACCTTCATGTCGGGTGACGGTATCGTTTCGAACGAACTGGCTTCGATCGCCGGCGACGCCGTCGACGGTACGCTGATGACGTTCGCTCCGGATCCGCGCAAGAACGAAGCTGCCAAGGAACTCGTCGAAAAGTTCCGCGCCGCTGGTTTCGAGCCGGAAGCCTACACCCTGTATTCCTACGCTGCCGTTCAGGTCATTGCTGAAGGCGCCAAGGCTGCCGGCGGCAACGACCCGCAGGCTGTTGCCGAAGCCATCAAGGCGAAGGGTCCGTTCAAGACTGCCATCGGCGAACTCGGCTTCGACGAAAAGGGCGACATCACCCGTCCGGACTACGTCATGTACACCTGGAAGAAGGGTGAAGACGGCAAGTACAGCTATTTCGAAAACGAGTAATCGCTTTCATGGAACGGGCGGCGCATGCACGCCGCCCGACCAGACCTGCTTTAAGCCCGGCCTTCGTGCCGGGCTTTTCTTTGGGCACCGACGCCGTTTGCCCACTTGCACCGCGCAGCCGCATCGTGGAACGTATCGGCGGGCCTTTGATATCTCACATATTGCGAAAGCCGATTGCATGAATGCCCATGTGGAACGAGAAATCGTTGGTCGCGAGCAGGGCCGGCCGCAGCGCGCGCGGGGCGATGGCCGGCTCGTCGCAAAGGCGTCGGCCGGCGCCACGCGGCTTGATGTGTTCTATCAGGAGGGCTGCGCAAAAATCCGGCTGCCGCAGAGCTTCGATGGGGCGATGGAGGCGGTTCTGATCAATACGGCGGGTGGTTTAACGGGCGGCGACCGCATCGACTGGGCCTTCAAGGCCGGCGACGGCACGCGGCTGACCGCCACCACGCAGGCCTGCGAGCGGATCTACAAGGCGCTGGCGGATACCGCGACCGTTGAAACCCGCATCGATGTCGGCGCGGGCGCCCGGGTGGATTGGCTGCCGCAGGAGACCATTCTCTTCGACCGTTCCTCGTTGACGCGTCGTCTCGAGGTGGATCTTGCCGCCGATGCCACTTTCCTCGCCGTCGAGGCCGTTCTGCTCGGCCGAAAGATGATGGGCGAGCAGGTGGAGACAGGTTTCTTCCGGGACCGTTGGCGCATCCGTCGTGATGGAAGGCTCATTCATGCGGAGGAGGCAAGGCTTGCCGGCGATATCGCGACGCTTGCGGATAAACAGGCGGTGCTGGCCGGTGCGCGCGCCTTCGCCACCGTGCTGTTTTGCGGCCGGGATGCCGAAGCGCATCTGGCACCAATGCGCCGCCTCGTCGCAGACACCCAAAGCGGTGTCAGTCATTGGCAGGACAAGCTTGTCGCGCGCGTGACGGCGCCTGATGGCTTTGCGCTCAGAAAAAAGCTCATTCCGCTCATTTCGCACTTGCGTAATGGCGCTGGGGTGCCGAAAGTCTGGACACTCTGAGGCACGTTACCGGCGCCGCCGGGAAGCCTCCTGTCTTGCGTATCTCGCGCACGCAAGACCGCGGTTTGGAGTGGCGCGAGACAAATCAAGCGATGGGCCGTTCATGAACCTCACTCCCCGCGAAAAGGACAAGCTTTTGATCGCCATGGCGGCCATTGTCGCGCGCCGGCGCCTCGAGCGCGGCGTGAAGCTCAACCATCCGGAAGCGATCGCGCTCATCAGCGATTTCGTCGTCGAGGGTGCGCGCGACGGCCGTCCCGTTGCCGAGCTCATGGAGGCAGGCGCCCATGTGCTGACGCGTGATCAGGTGATGGACGGCATCGCGGAGATGATCCACGACATCCAGGTCGAAGCGACGTTTCCCGACGGCACGAAGCTTGTGACCGTGCACGAACCCATCCGGTAAAACCATGCTCGAGCTCAGACCCAACTGTGAATGCTGTGATCGCGACCTGCCCCCGGAAAGCCGGGACGCCGTCATCTGCACCTTCGAATGCACATTCTGCGCCAATTGCGCGGCGGGCGTCTTGAACGGCATCTGCCCCAACTGCGGCGGTGAATTCGTACCCCGCCCGGTGCGACCCGCCGCCATGCTCGCCAAATATCCGGCATCAACCAAGCGGGTCCTGAAAGCCGAAGGCTGCGGGCCGGTCAAAGCTGCGTGAGGAGAGATCATGATTCCCGGTGAAATCATCGCCGCAGCCGGCGATATCGAACTCAATGCGGGCCTGCCCGTCACCACGCTCGACGTGTCCAACACCGGTGACCGGCCGGTGCAGGTCGGCAGCCATTATCATTTCTTCGAAACCAATCCGGGCCTTGCCTTCGACCGCGAGAAGACCCGGGGGCTGCGCCTCGACATTCCTGCCGGTACGGCAGTGCGTTTCGAGCCGGGGCAAACCCGTACCGTCCGCCTCGTGCCCTTTGCCGGCAAGCGCGAGATCTATGGTTTCCGCCAGGACGTGATGGGAAAGCTCTGAGATGACCTTGCGAAACGCCTTCTATCTCGCTGCTGCCTCGCTTCTCTTTTCTGCCACCGTTTCCATGGCGCAAGAGCCTGATATCGATTGCGAAAATGCCCAGACGCAGATGGAGATGAACGTCTGTGCCGATCGAGACTACCAGAAAGCCGACGACGCACTGAACGCTGCCTACAAGAAGGCGCTTGCCGCCGCGCACGAGACGGATGAAAGCCTCAAGGACATGGGCGAGAACTATGTCGGTGCGGTCGATGCATTGAAACGCGCGCAGCGCGCCTGGATCGGCTATCGCGACGGCCAGTGCGAGCTTGCCGGCTTCGGCGCGCGCGGCGGCTCCATGGAGCCCATGCTGGTTTCCGGCTGCCTTGCGGACCTCACGACCAAGCGGACGGCCGAGCTGAAAGACTTCTACGAGCAGGAAAACTGAGGAAACAGTCGTGTCGCGCAGGATCGCCATCGTCGGGAACGGTGCCATCCCTGAAGGGCTGGCGGAGGTGATCGACAATTCGGACCTCGTGGTCCGTTTCAACGGCTGCCGCTCGGCCGGGCGGGGCGGCTGGAAGACGGATGTCGTCGCGGCCTGCAACACCGGCCGCCCGGCGCTCGACATGCTGGCCGGCGGGCACTGGAAGGGAAGCGAGACGGTACGGCAGGCGAAGGAGATCTGGTGCGTGCGCACATCCGAGGTCTTCGCCGCGATGCGCGCGCCCCTGGCCGAAAGCCATCCGGATCTCGACGACTTCTGCGATGACTACACAATCGGTTTCGAGACGTTCGCACGCGTCACGGGCCGGCCGCTGCGCGTCGTCCCCGCTGCAATCCATCATGCCGTCAACGACGACCTTATCGCCTTCGACCCGCCCCCCTATGTCGTGCCGAGTTCCGGGTTGATCGTGATTGCCCATGTGCTCGCCAATATCGCTGCCCCGGGGGACCGTGTTTCTCTCGCCGGGTTCGGCCACGAAGGCTGGGAATGGCACCCCTTTGCGGCCGAGCGGCGCTGGGTGGACGCTCACGTCGCCGCCGGCCGCCTCGACCGCCTCGATCCTCCTCCCGCCTCCCGGAGACGTTGACCCATGTCCTACAGAATGTCCCGCGCCGCCTATGCCGGCATGTTCGGCCCCACCACGGGCGACAAGGTGCGCCTTGCCGATACCGAGCTCTTCGCCGAGGTGGAGAAGGATTTCACCACCTATGGCGACGAGGTGAAGTTCGGCGGCGGCAAGGTCATTCGCGACGGCATGGGACAAAGCCAGGCGACACGCGGGGAGGGTGCCGTCGATACCGTCATCACCAATGCGCTGATCATCGATCACACCGGCATCTTCAAGGCCGACGTCGGTTTGAAGAACGGCCGCATCGCCGGGCTCGGAAAGGCCGGCAATCCCGATACGCAGCCAGGTGTCACGATCATCGTCGGCCCTTCCACGGAAGTCATCGCCGGCGAGGGCAAAATCCTGACGGCAGGTGGCATGGATGCGCATATCCACTATATCTGCCCGCAGCAGATCGAGGAGGCGTTGGCCAGCGGCATCACGACCATGCTCGGCGGCGGCTCCGGCCCTGCCCATGGCACGCTTGCCACCACCTGCACCGGCGCCTGGCACATCGAGCGCATGATCGAGAGTTTCGATGCTTTACCGATGAACCTCGCGCTCGCCGGCAAGGGCAATGCCTCGCTGCCCGCACCCATCGAGGAAATGGTGAAGGCCGGCGCCTCATCGCTGAAACTGCACGAGGATTGGGGCACGACGCCGGCCGCGATCGACTGCTGCCTTTCGGTGGCGGATGACTACGACGTGCAGGTGATGATCCACACGGACACGCTCAACGAAAGCGGCTTCGTGGAAGACACGATGGCGGCGATCAAGGGCCGCACGATCCATGCTTTCCACACCGAAGGGGCCGGCGGCGGCCACGCGCCCGATATCATCAAGGTCTGCGGTTATGCCAATGTCATCCCGTCCTCGACCAACCCGACGCGACCCTACACGGTCAATACCATTGCCGAGCATCTCGACATGCTGATGGTCTGCCATCACCTGTCGTCGTCGATCCCGGAGGACATCGCCTTCGCCGAAAGCCGTATCCGCAAGGAGACGATTGCCGCCGAGGACATCCTGCACGATATCGGCGCCTTCTCGATCATTTCCTCCGACAGCCAGGCCATGGGCCGCGTCGGCGAAGTCTCGATCCGCACCTGGCAGACGGCCGACAAGATGAAGCGTCAGCGCGGGCGCCTCCAAGGTGAGACGGGCGAGAACGACAACCTGCGCATCCGCCGCTATATCGCGAAATACACGATCAATCCGGCCATCGCGCAGGGCCTGAGCCATGAGATCGGCTCCATCGAGGTCGGCAAGCGGGCGGACCTCGTGTTGTGGTCTCCAGCCTTCTTCGGTGTGAAGCCTGATATGGTGCTGCTCGGCGGCACCATCGCCATGGCGCCGATGGGCGATCCGAATGCCTCCATCCCCACGCCGCAGCCGGTGCATTACCGCCCGATGTTCGGGGCGTTCGGCAAGATGCGCACCAACAATTCCGTCACCTTTGTCTCGCAGGCGGCGATCGACCTCGGTTTGCGCGCGCGGCTCGGCGTTGCCAAGCAGCTTCTGCCGGTGCGCAACACGCGCAAGATCTCCAAGGCCTCGATGGTGCTCAACGATCTGACGCCGCATATAGAGGTGGATCCGGAAACGTATGAGGTGCGGGCGGATGGTGAACTGTTGACCTGCGAACCCGCCACCGTGCTGCCGATGGCGCAGCGCTATTTCCTGTTTTGAGGTTCAAAACGGGACAGTTAAACTTCTATCGAATGCCTTAGCCGTCTCTGAAAGAAAATGCTCTATGGTCCCTCCATAGACAATGGAGCGACGTATGCGCAGCAGGCTGGCCCTCTGGTTGAGGGCACAGATAGACTTTGGCGGTTCGGAAATGAGGGCCGATATCGGGACCTTGTTTTTGAACACCATTCTCGTGGTGACGGCCTTCGTGGCCGCCGCATACCTGATGTTTGCTCCGATTTTCGAGAATTTCGGCCTCTTGCACCGTGAATCCGGCGCCACACTCGGCTTGGGTGGCGCCACGACAGCGCTGACGGTGGCAAGCGTCACCGCACTGCTGGCCTGGCTGCTCGCCAAGGCGATCCATGAACTCTCCCTTTCACGGGCGGAATTCGAGCGAATGAGCCGGCTCGACCGGCTCTCGGGTCTTTTGAACCGTCGGGCTTTTTCCGAAGCCATGGTGGAGGCGAAGGTTAACGGTTTCTTCGTGCTGTTCGATGTCGATCGCTTCAAGGCCGTCAACGATATGCATGGTCATGCCGTGGGCGATGCGGCCATCGTCGCTGTATCGGAAGAGCTGAAACGGGTTTTTGAACCGAACCACCTCGTCGGTCGCTTCGGCGGCGAGGAGTTTGCGGTGCTGATCTTCGGTGACGACCGCGGCGATTGCAGTCTGCTGGTCGAGGAGGCGCGCCGCTCCGTGGCGGCGCGGCGCATCGAAACAGGCGAGGGTACGGTATCGGTGACCCTTTCCGCCGGGATTGCCGATCATGCGCCCGATCGGTCCTTCGATGCCATCTTCGAGGCAGCGGACCGGGCTCTTTATCTGGCAAAGTCTTTTGGTCGCGACCGCGCCATCCATGAGGATCAAGGCGACGAACTGCTGGCACCGAGCCGCCGCGTCGCTGCCGGTGGCCGTCGCCGCTGATAGCTGCGGCAAATGGCAGAAGCGAGCGTATCGACGGTTTCCTTGCCGGTACAAACATGCTTTTGTCGGAGCCTATTCATCGACTTCAGAGGTCGCACGTGCCCTATCGCTCCACGCACATCCTGCCGCCCGGCGCCGGCGGGCACCCCACGCCCATCGATATCGTGGTGTTGGCGCATGATCAGCGCCATGTCCGCCGCAAGCTCCTGCACATGCAGCATGACGACGTCGTGATGCTCGATCTGAAGGAGCCGGTGCAGCTTGCGCATGGCGATCTGCTCTTGACCGAGACGGGTGAGACCATCGAGGTGATCGCCGCCGAGGAATTGCTCTATGAGGTGACACCGCGCGATCGGCTGCATCTCGTCGAACTCGCCTGGCATCTCGGCAATCGCCACCTGCCGGCCCAGATCGAGGAAGCGCGCGTGCTCATCCTGCGCGATCACGTCATTCGCGACATGCTGCTCGGGCTCGGCGCCGTGGTGCGCGAGGTTTCGGAGCCGTTCCATCCCGTGCGTGGCGCCTATCATGGCTCCGGCCATGGCCATCATCACCACAGCCATGGCTGATACATCGCCGATATCGCTGGTCCGCCTCATGGCCTGGCTTTCGCCCGCCTTTCCGGTCGGGGCGTTTTCCTATTCCGGCGGGCTGGAGCAGGCGGCGGGCGATGGCGATGTGCGCGATGCCGAAACGCTGCGGAGCTGGCTCGACAGCCTCCTGTCGCAGGGCACGCTTTGGAATGATGCCGTGCTGCTGGCCGAGGCGCATCGTGTCGTGGATGATGACGAACGGCTGGCGGCCGTAGCGGAACTGGCCGAGGCCTTGTCCGGTTCGGCGGAGCGCCATCGCGAGACGATGCTGCAAGGCAGTGCGTTCCTGACGGCGGCGGCGAGCTGGCCGCATGGTGTTTTGCAGCGGCTTGGCGAGGCCGCCGCTTATCCCGTCGCGGTGGGGGCGGTTGCCGGTGGACATGGTGTTGCAGTGGAGGCCGCGCTGACGGCCTATCTGCATTCTCTTGTTTCGAACCTCGTCTCGGTCGCGATTCGTTGCGGTGTCATCGGCCAGCGGGACGGCGTGGCGGTGCTGGCCGGGCTGGAGCAGACGATCGTTGCGCTTGCCGGCTCCGCTGCTGCCTCGACGCTCGAGGATCTCGGCTCGTCGGCAATCCGCGCGGATATTGCGAGCCTGCGCCATGAGACCCTGACGACACGGCTTTTCCGTTCATAAGCGGAGTTGCCGCAACGCGCCTGACGGGGCAGTTTTTCAATGATCGGCTATGGCATTCCCGGCCATGGCCCGGAACAATCCGGAGATTGGCATGACATCGAAGAACGGTCCCCTGCGCGTCGGTATCGGCGGTCCCGTTGGCTCGGGCAAGACGGCGCTCACCGAGAAGCTTTGCAAGGCGATGCGCGAACACTATTCCCTCGCCGTTGTCACCAACGACATCTACACCAAGGAGGATGCGGAGGCGCTGGTGCGCATGCAGGCGCTGCCGTCCGAGCGCATCGTCGGCGTCGAGACGGGTGGCTGCCCGCACACGGCCATTCGCGAGGATGCGACGATCAACCTCCAGGCGATCGCCGATCTCAATCGCCGCATCCCTGATCTCGACGTGGTGTTCATCGAGTCCGGCGGGGACAATCTCGCCGCAACCTTCTCGCCCGATCTTGCCGATCTGACGATCTATGTCATCTCCGTCTGTCAGGGCGAGGAAATACCGCGCAAGGGCGGGCCGGGCATCACGCGGTCCGACCTTCTCGTCATCAACAAGAAGGACCTTGCGCCGTATGTCGGCGCCGATCTTGATGTGATGGAACGGGATGCCGGGCGCATGCGTGCCGCTCGTCCCTTCGTTTTCTCCGACATGAAGCGCGGTGACGGTGTCGAGCGCATCGTCGATTTCCTGCGCGTGCAGGGTGGTCTTTAGAGCTTTGTTTTACCGCCTTCTCCCACGCCGCAGCGATCTCGCTTCGGCTGGGAATGCTCTCGTCAGAGCCGGCGAAGCGCTTCCGGATCACCGATATGCACGAGGCGGCCGCGGACATTGACGCCGTAGCTGCGCAGCATGGAGAAGGCGCGCGAGAGGGCTTCCGGCGCCAGCCCCAGTTTACCGGCAAGCAGGCTCTTCTGGTAGGGCAGGCGCAAGCTCGTGGCCTTGCCCTCGGCTGTGCAATGGGCCAGCAGATAACGCGCCACGCGTTGCGGGGCGGTGTGCAGCCGGTCGTTGGCCAGGCTTGCATAGGCCTTGGCGAGCTGGGCGGACAGCGCGTTGGTGAGTGCAACCGCGAGGTCCGGCCGGCGGCTTGCGATGTCGCGCACGCGCTTCAGGTCGAAGCGGGCAATGAGGGCCGGTTCGGCGGCCTGGGCCGTGGCGGTGTAGCGGCTGCCATCGAGCACGACGCTTGCACCGATGAGATCGCCGGGGCCATAGAGCTCGACATCGGCCTCGCGGCCATCGGGATCGAGCTTGTAGGCGCGGACATAGCCTGACAGCACGCAATGCAGGAGATCGGCAGGTTCACCCTCGCGGAAGAGGATCTGGCGCGCCGGCAGGTTGCCGATCACCGCAATCTCCATCATCGCCGCGACGCTTTCCACGCCGAGCGCCGCCAGGAGGCCGGAACTCAGCAGGGTTTCCCGTTCCCGTGCACCGGGTTTCATCAGCCTGTTCATCGATCTCACTCCGTGCTCCCGCAGGCATTCCTTGCTCTTTGATGGGAGAACGATAGTCGAGGTCGGGCAATCCTTACTTGATTTCGATCAATCAACGAAAAAACGGCCGGCTCGAAATCAATCGAACCGGCCGTTTTGGGTCGAGCCGTGCTGGTCTACTCGGCCGCGAGCGGCGAGTGATGCACGACGGTGAAGGGCTTGCGCTCACCGGGTCCCTTCTTCTCGAGCGTCTCGATGCGCTTTTCGAGATCGGCGACGTCGCGGCTCGTCTGGTCGGCGAGGCGGGTCAGCGCCTCCGGCTCCATGGCGAGCAACTCCTGATCCTTCCTGCCGACGAAGCGGCCGAAGGCCCAGGCGAGCAGGCGGGACAGGTCGTCCATGATCAGGAAGAACGAGGGCACGACGACGAGCGAGAGCACCGTCGAGACGATGATGCCGCCGATCACGGCGATTGCCATTGGCGAGCGGAACGACCCGCCTTCGCCGACGCCGAGCGCCGAGGGCAGCATGCCCGCGGACATCGCGATCGAGGTCATGACGATCGGGCGGGCGCGTTTGCGGCCGGCTTCGATCATCGCTTCCACACGGTGCATGCCCTTGTGCATCATCTCGATGGCGAAATCGACGAGCAGGATGGCGTTCTTCGTCACGATGCCCATCAGCATCAGGATGCCGATGAGAACGGGCATGGAGAGCGCGTTCTGCGTCAGGATCAGGCCGGCTGCCACGCCGCCGATGGCGAGCGGCAGCGAGAACAGGATGGTGAAGGGCTGGATCACATCCTTGAAGAGCAGGATGAGAACCATCAGCACCAGCAGCAGGCCGAGCAGCATGGCATTGCCGAAGGACTGGACCATTTCCGCCTGTACTTCGGCGTCACCGCTTTCCGTGAACTGCACGGTCGGCGGGATATCGACGCTGGCGGCGATCTCCTTGAAGCGGGCGGTTGCCGTGTCGAGCGCCACGCCCGGTCGCAGGTCGGAGCCGATCTGTACGACGCGGTTGCGGTTATGGCGCTTCACCGAGCTCGGGCCTTCCGAATACTCGATGTCGGCGACGCTCGACAGCGGCACGAACTGGCCGGCGGCCGTCTGGATCTTCAGGTTGCGGATCGCACCGAGATCTGTCCGGAAGTTCCGGTCGACCTGAACGCGGATCGGGATCAGGCGATCATCCAGCGAAACCTTGCTGAGCTGGGAATCGATATCGCCGATGGTGGCAACGCGGATGACTTCCGAAATCTGCGCGGTGGTGATACCGAGGCGCGCCATCTGGTCGTCGCGGGGACGGATCTGCAGCTCCGGACGCGGCAGCGAGCCTTCCGAACTGACATTGGACAGGATCGGATCCGCACGCAGCTTGGCTTCCAGCAAACCGACGGTGGCGTTGAGATCGGCCTCGTTGTTGGAGAGCACGTTGAAGGCAAGGTCACGCTCGCCGCGGTCGTTGAGCTTGATGATGCGGACGTCGGGGATTGCGCGGAGCGTCGCAAAAATTTCCTTCTCGATATCCCACTGCGGACGGAGGCGGCCCTTGGCTTCCATTTTAGGCAGATAGGGGCCGATAAGCGGAATCTTGCCGGCCACGTCATTGACGAGCTTGTGCAGCAGCGAATGCTCCAGCTTGTCGAGAATGACGGTTACGGATGCGCGGCGCAGTTCGAGATCGCCCTTGGGCGAGGAGCCGCCCAGCACGAAGACCCCCGCGACACCGTTGATATTCTTCACGCTGTCGTAGATCTTCGTGGTGGTGCGATCGGTATCGGCCAGCATGGCATCCGGCGGCAGTTCGACGGACAGCACGATGCGGGAGGCGTCTTCCGGCGGCAGGAAGCTGCCGGGCACGGTCGAGAGAAGCATGACCGAGCCGATGAGGAAGGCGATGGCCGCGGCGAGCGTGGCATAGCGCGCATACCAGGTGCCCGTCGTCTTGCTCACGAGCCAGGTGTAGCCGCGCATGAAGCGGCCTTCCTCTTCCTCGCCATGGCCATCCGCATCGCCGGAGCGCATGAGATAGGCCGCCATGACCGGCGTGATCAGGCGCGCCACGACAAGGGAGAAGAACACCGCGACGGCGACCGTCAGGCCGAACTGGATGAAGTACTGGCCCGCGATGCCCGGCATGAAGGAGACGGGGACGAAGACGGCGATGATGGTGAACGTCGTCGCGATGACGGCGAGGCCGATTTCATCCGCCGCCTCGATAGCCGCGCGATAGGGCGTCTTGCCCATGCGGATATGCCGCGCGATGTTTTCGATCTCCACGATCGCATCATCGACCAGGATGCCGGTGGCGAGCGTCAGCGCCAGGAAGGAGACGAGGTTCAGCGAGAAGCCCATCAAATCCATGACGAAGAAGGTGGGTATGGCCGAAAGCGGCAGGGCAACGGCGGAGATCAGCGTCGCGCGCCAGTTGCGCAGGAAGAGAAGCACCACGATGGTCGCCAGCAGCGCGCCTTCGATGAGCGTGTGGAGTGCAGACTCATAGTTGCCGTAGGTGAAGTAAACCGCATCGTCCACCAGTTCGATGGATGTGTCGGGATACTGCTTGCGCACCTTTTCCAGCGCGCTGGCGACGGATTCGGCGACGGTTACTTCGCTCGCGCCCTTGGAGCGGAAAACGGCGAAGGTGACGACCGGGTTGCCGTTGAAACGCGAGAAGGAACGCGGCTCTTCGTAGGTGTCGGTGATCTTGCCCAATTCCGAGAGACGCACGAAGCGGCCGTTCGGCAGGGTGATCATCGTGTTGGTGAGCTTTTCGACGGAGCGGGCGTCGCCAAGCGTGCGGATCGCCTGCTCGGCACCGGCAATCTGGCCGCGGCCCGAGCCGGCATCGGCGTTCATGCTGCGGACCTGACGGTTCACGTCTGCGGCCGAAATGCCGAAAGACTCGAGCTTGTCGGGATTGAGATCGACGCGGACTTCGCGATCGGCGCCGCCGAAGCGGTCGATCTTGCCGATGCCCGGCTGGCCCTGCAGGGCGCGCTTGACCTTGTCGTCGACGAACCACGACAGCTCTTCCAGCGTCATGTTGGGCGAGGAGACAGCAAAGGTCTGGATGGCCTGGCCTTCGACATCGACCTTGGTGACGACAGGTTCGTCAACGGAGGCCGGCAGGTCGCTACGGATGCGGTCGATCGCGTCCTTGACGTCCTGAAGCGCCTGGTTGGTCGGCTTTTCGATCTCGAAGACGACCGACGTCAGCGAGCTGCCGTCGGTCACGGTCGACATGATGTCCTTGACGCCTTCGATACCGGCGACAGCATCCTCGATTTCCTTGGTGACCTGCACCTCGAGTTCGGCCGGTGCGGCACCGCTCTGCGTCACCGTGATGGCGACGATCGGCACGTCGATGTTCGGGAACCGCGTGATCGGCAGCGAATAAAAGGAGGATATGCCGACATAGATCAGCAGGAAAAAGGCGAGCAGCGGCGCAATCGGATTGCGAATGGACCAAGCTGAAAAGTTCATGTCCCCAAAGTCCTTGTAAAGAGACCAGACGCTAACAGGGCTCCGGCCCCTCCCGGATTACCCATCATGCCACCGGACACCCCCGCCCGGCATTATAGACCCTTTTGCAAAAGGTCCTTACGTCATTTCGTTGCCGAGGCCTGCTCGGCATGCACCGGATTGACCTTGTCGCCATCGCGGACATAGGCGCCGGCCTTGGCCACGACCTCGTCGCCGGCCTTCAGGCCGCTGACGATTTCGAGGACCTGGCCGTCCTGGATGCCGGTTTCCACCGGCACGAGCTTGACGACGCCGTTCTCGACCTTGCGGGCCACCGTTTTGCCATCGGCTGTCGTGATGGCCGAGAGCGGCAGCACGAGGCCTTCATGCTGCTGGACGACGATCTCGGCGCTGGCGAACATGCCGGCGCGCGCCTTGCCCGGTTCGTCGAAGCGGATGTAGACGCGACCAAGCCGGCTCTGCGGATCAAGCGTCGGCTCGACGAGGCGGATGACGCCCGAAAGCGACGCAGCGCCGCCGGCAAGCTTGACGGTCGCCTTCTGGCCGGCCGCGAGCTTGAGAACGGAGTCTTCGGACACATCGGCCTTCAGCTCGATCTCGCCGTCGCGGATGACGGTGAAGAGCGGCGAGCCGGCACCGCTGGCAATCGCACCGATCTTGGCCGTGCGGGCGGCGACGACGCCTGCGACCGGCGACTTCACGGCGGTGCGGGCAAGCTTCAGGGCGATATCGTCGATCTGGGTTTCGGCGACCTTGATGTCGGCTTCCGACACGGCGATCGCCTGTTCGGCGGAGTTGACGCGGGCGAGCGCTGCATCGGCCGTTGCCACGGCCTGATCGGCATTGGCCTGCGATTGCGAGCCGGATTTCACGAGCTTCAGCGCACGATCACGGGCGCGGATGGCCTCGTCGGCATTGGCCTTCGCTTCCACGTGCTGCGCCTTGATCTGAGCCAGCGCCGCCTTCGCCTTGGCAAGCGAGGCTTCGTTCTGGCTCTTCTGCAGAATGAGCGTGTCGTCGTTCAGGGTGGCGAGCGTTCCGTCCGCCGCGACCGTGTCACCGACATCGGCGGCGAGCGTGCGGATGGAAAGGCCGTCGACCAGCGGCACGACATAGACCTCTTCGACGGCCTGCACCGTGCCGGTCGCGATGACGCGGTCGACGATGGTGCGCGTCTCGGCGGCGCTGACGACGATCGCCGGGAGGTTCTGGGTCTGCTGCTGCGTTTCGCCGGTGGCCGTCGCCGCATCGGCAGCGAGCGCAAGACCCGGCGTTGCCGTCATGAAAGCGGCGACGGAAAAAGAGAGGACTTTCCTGTGTCCAGAAGCCATAAGCCGAACTTTCCCAAAGAGCATGACTTTATATGATCGTGATCCGGGCGTTCTTTTTGTCTTCCGGACCCTATTCCTGCCAGTATAGCGGACACGGAAAGGGCAATGTCGGCCTCTCCCAGGTTTCCCACTGTGCGGTCTATGTAATTGGCGTCCGTCAGCCTTACAAGAGGTAACGGAATGGTGCCTCATTATTTTATGCGTTTGGCTTTTCCATGGCAATGGCGACAGGACGCCGCAGTGTTTTGCCGGGGAAACGAAAACGTGCGGGGCTTGCGGCCCCGCACGTCGATGCCCTCGGGTGAGGGGATTATTTCAGTGCTTCGTCCGTGACTTCATGCGTCCAGGCGCCTTCCGGCTCCTTGGAGATAACAGGATCGGAACCGCCGGCCAGAAGCGAGGCGACGGTGCGCTTGTAGTCCGCCTCGTCGAGCGCGCCGTTGGAGCCGGCCGTCAGCTTGGCGACTTCGCCCATCATGAACTTCTGGTGCGCTTCAGTCTGTGCACCGGTCGAGTCGTTTTCCAGAACGATGCCCGCGGCTTCGTCCGGGTTCGCTTCGGCGTATTTCCAGCCCTTCATGGAGGCGCGCACGAACTTGACCATCTTCTCCTTGAAGGCCGGGTCTGCGAGCTTGTCCTGCAGAACATAGAGGCCGTCTTCCAGCGTTGCCACGCCCTGGTCCTCATATTTGAAGGTCACGAGGTCTTCCGGCTTGATGCCGGCATCGAGAACCTGGCCATATTCATTGTAGGTCATGGTCGAGATGCAGGCGGCCTGCTTCTGGATCAGCGGATCGACGTTGAAGCCCTGCTTGAGGACCGTGACACCATCCGGACCGCCTTCGGTCGGGATCTTCAGGTGGCTCATCCAGGACAGGAACGGATATTCGTTGCCGAAGAACCAGACGCCGAGCGTCTTGCCCTTGAAATCCTCAGGACCCTTGACGCCGGATTCCTTCAGACAGGTCAGCATCATGCCCGAAGACTTGAACGGCTGGGCGATATTGACGAGCGCAACACCCTTTTCGCGGGTGGCAAGCGCTGATGGCATCCAGTCGACGATGACGTCGGCGCCGCCGCCGGCGATCACTTGTGCCGGTGCGATATCCGGGCCGCCCGGCTTGATGTCGACGTCGAGGCCTTCTTCCTCATAGTAGCCCTTGTCCTTCGCGACATAATAGCCGGCGAACTGGGCCTGGGTGACCCATTTCAGCTGGAGCGTCACCTTGTCGGCGGCCTCCGCCTGGAATGCAGCAAGCGAGAAGGCGCTTGCGAGAAGCATCGAAGCAATCGTCTTTTTCATGTCAGTTCCCTCTTTCTTCTTTGTTTTACGCCTGTCCACCACGGACAGACGGATGCCAGAACGTGACGATCCGCTCGATGAGCGCGACCGCCCCATAGAAGGCGGAACCAGCCACCGCGGCAACCGCGATTTCGGCCCAGACCATATCGACATTCATGCGGCCCACTTCCGTGGAAATCCGGAAGCCCATGCCGACGATGGGGGTTCCGAAGAACTCGGCGACGATCGCGCCGATCAGCGCCAGCGTCGAGTTGATCTTGAGAGCGTTGAAGATGAAGGGCCAAGCGGCGGGAAGGCGCAGCTTGACGAGCGTCTGGAACCAGTCGGCGGCATAGGTGCGCATCAGGTCGCGCTCCATGTGGCTGGTTGCGGCAAGGCCGGAGACCGTGTTCACCAGCATCGGGAAGAAGGTCATGATGACGACGACGGCGACCTTCGACTGCCAGTCGAAGCCGAACCACATGACCATGATCGGCGCAACGCCGATGACCGGCAGCGCCGAGACGAAGTTGCCGAGCGGCAGCAGCCCCTTTTGCAGGAATGGCGAGCGATCGATGAGGATG
>NZ_CAMLFY010000057.1 GCF_946479415.1 uncultured Shinella sp.
ACCTCATGGGTGAAATTGTCCCGCTCCACCACCAGCCAGCGCCGGCAGCCGGCGACATGCTGCCAATGCTCGCGAATGCGGCCGCGCGGATTGGCGCGCAGATGCACATAGTCGTGCCACACCTCCTCGGCCGCCATCGGCGCCGGGCGAACGGGCGTGGCATCGCCGCGGATCAAAAACTCTTCCTTGGGGCGCGTGCCGCAATGCGGGCAGGAAATCAGGCTTGCCATGGGTCAGCTCAATGCAGGTTGGGCTGGGTGCCGGCACCCGCCTCGTCGATGGGGAAGCCGCGCTCGAAGCGATCGAGCCGCAGCGCGCGCGCCACATGGTGGCTCTCGCCCTTGGCCAGCAGATGCGCAAAGCAGAAGCCGGAGGCCGGCGTCGCCTTGAAGCCGCCGTAGCACCAGCCGCAATTGAGATAGAGGTTTTCGATGGAGGTCCGGTCGATGATCGGCGAGCCGTCCATCGACATGTCCATGACGCCGCCCCAGCTGCGCAGCACGCGCACACGCGAAAGACCGGGGATCATCGTCACCCCCTCTTCCATCACATGCTCGGCCGTCGCGAGGTTGCCGCGCTGCGCATAGGAGGAATAGCCGTCGATCTCCGCGCCGAAGACCAGCCCGCCTTTGTCCGACTGCGAGATATAAAAATGCCCCGCGCCATAGGTGATGACGTGATCGATGCAGGGCTTCAGCCCCTCCGTCACGAAGGCCTGCAACACGTGGCTTTCCAGCGGCAGCTTCAGCCCCGCCATCTCGCCGACGCGCGAAGAGTTGCCCGCCGCCGCCAGCGCCAGCTTGTTGCAGCCGATGAACCCCTTCGTCGTCTCGACACCCGTGACGATGCCGTTCTCACGGCGGATGCCGGTGACTTCGCAGTTCTGGATAAGATCAACGCCCAGCCGATCGGCCCCGCGTGCGAAACCCCAGGCGACGGCATCGTGCCGTGCGGTTCCCGCCCGGCGCTGCAACAGGCCGCCGATGATTGGAAAGCGTCCGTGGTCGAAATTCAGGAAGGGCAGCATGCTCTTCAGCGTCTCGCGGTCGAGAAGCTCCGCCACAACCCCTTCCATCATCATGGCATTGCCGCGGCGGATATAATGATCGCGCTGGCCATCATTGTGGAAGAGGCTGATGATGCCGCGTTGTGAGAGCATCACATTGTAGTTGAGGTCCTGCTCCAAGCCCTCCCAGAGTTTCAGCGAGAACTCGTAGAACGGCTCGTTGCCCGGCAGCATGTAATTCGACCGCACGATCGTGGTGTTGCGGCCGACATTGCCGGAACCGAGATAGCCTTTCTCGATGACCGCGACATTGCGGATGCCGAATTCCTTGGCAAGATAATAGGCCGTCGCAAGACCATGCCCGCCGCCGCCGACGATGATGACGTCGTAATGCGTCTTCGGCTCCGGCTCGCGCCAGGCAGGTTTCCAGCCGAGATTTCCGGCAAAGGCTTGTTTCAGGATGGAAAGGGCGGAGTAACGCATGCAAAATCCCGGATCAGTTGCGCCACATTCGCATATGCAGCACAAACGGCAAGACCAAGGCACCTGTCCGGCGCGGTTTCCACATGCGACATTTGCTTTCCGGCAAGGCCGCGGCTAAGCCAGAAGCAGAAAGGCCGGAAACGATGCAGGCAGAGGCAACAGAGCTGAAACGCGTGATGGAAAGTGCCGCGCTCGCCGCTGGCCGCGCCATCATGACCATCCACAGCGCTGGCCCGGACGTGCATTTCAAACCGGACAGCTCCCCGGTCACCGAGGCGGATGAAGAGGCCGAGCGGGTGATTCTTGCGGCCCTCGCCCGGCATTTCCCGCAAATTCCGGTCGTCGCCGAGGAGGCTGTCGCCGCCGGCCAGGTGCCCGACATTTCCACCGGCCTGTTCTTCCTCGTCGACCCGCTCGACGGCACCAAGGAATTCGTCGCCGGCCGCAACGAGTTCACCGTCAACATCGCGCTTATCGAATCGGGTGTGCCGATCGCCGGCATCGTCTATGCGCCAGCGCTTGCAGTGGGCTTCATTGCCGTCGACGGCCATGCCGAACGCTTCACCGTGGCAGATGGTCACACCCTCTCCGGTCGCCAGGGCATCGGCTGTCGTGGCCGTGGCAAGGCGCTCACCGCCGTCGCCAGCCGTTCGCACGATACACCCGAAACCACCCGCTTCCTCGACGATCACGGCATTGACGCCTGCAAGGCGATCGGCTCGTCGCTGAAATTCTGCCTCGTCGCAGAGGGTCTGGCCGACGTCTATCCCCGCTTCAGCCGCACGATGGAATGGGACACCGCCGCGGGCGACGCCGTGTTGCGCGCAGCCGGCGGCGAAACCCGCACCCTCGACGGCGCGCCGCTTACCTATGGCAAACGCAACCAGCTCCATGACGCCGACTTCGCCAACCCCAACTTCATCGCCTCGGGCGCTGGATGGAACAGGGTTATGTCGCAGGCCACAAAATAACCCGATTGCTCAACGAAAAGGCGCCCGATACGGGGGCGCCGGAAATCGTAGCCGCAGAAGTGATGTCTGGAAATTCCAGACGGCATTTTTGTTGTCTGTAAAGGTTATTTCGCATAATCTGTTGGCCAAAGCCCCTAGGCGACTAACCAGTTTTCTTTGGAAAGAGTGGTCCGACGTGAAAGAAGAAAAGACGCCCGTAAAGGCGGAAGCCCAGACACACGTCCCCACCGGTGCCAGCAGCCTGCTTGATATCGCCAAGCAACGCGCCCAGCAGCGTGCAGATGATAAGAAAGTCGTGGCCATCAACAAGGCCCCGGTAAAACGCGTACCCGATCCGAATTTGGACGACGAAGAAGATCTGGGCGCACGCGCGCGCAAATCGACCGACATCGTCAAGACTATCCTGACTCTGCCCAAAATGCCCAAGCCGAAGCGCCGGCTTCCCTGGACGGGCATCTCCTTCGGTCTCGTCGTGATTGTTCCGACGATCCTGACAGCGCTCTATTTCGCCTTTATTGCGAGCCCGCAATATGTCGTGGAGACGCAGTTCTCGGTTCGAGGCTCAAGCCAATCGTCGCTCAATGCGCTCGGATTGACTGCTCTGGTCGGATCGTCATCGCAGTCCGGCGATTCCTATGTCGTCGCTGATTACATACACTCCGCCCAGATCCTGCCCGATATCCGGCAGCAGACCGGTATGGATGTTCGCACGATCTACTCCCGCCCGACGATCGATTTTCTCTATCGTGAAAACGGCGAACGCGCGCTCGATGAATTCCGCGATTATTGGCGGAATATGGTCAATGTCAGCTACAACTCGACCACCGGCAATGTGACGATGCGTGTCTTCGCATTCTCTCCTGCCGACGCCAAACAGGTTTCCGAAGCCATTCTGGCTGCCTCCGAGCACCTGGTGAACAACCTGGCGGACAAATCCCGTCGCCAGGTTGTCGAGATGGCAAACCAGCAGGTCGCCCGGTCGGAAGAACGCCTTCGCAACATCCGCAAACAGATGACGCAATTGCGAACGACCGAACAGGCGGTCGATCCCACCGCCGTTGCGACGATGGAAGCTGCCATTATCAGTTCGCTCGAACAGGAACTGGCAACATTGCGCACGCGTTATAAAGCGCTCGTGGACTCCATCAGCAAGGAAGCTCCGTCTGCCCGCGTGATCGAACGGCAGATCACCGCGCTGGAGCAGCAGCTTGTCGAGCAGAAGAACCGCATGACGGGCGGCGATGCGCCAAGCGATGGCAAAACCGCGCGCAACGGGGTCGATACATCCTCCAGTGCGTTGCCGGAAATGATCGACCGATTCACCGAACTCGGCGTCGAGCAGGAGTTTGCCGTCAAGGCCTATACAGCCTCACTGGCTTCGCTTGAAACTGCTATGCAGGAAGCACAAAAGCAGGAGCGCTATTTTGCAGTCTACGTTCAGCCGCGCGAACCGGAAATTGCACTTTATCCCTTCAGCACGCTGAACACCGGCATCGTCCTCCTTTCTTCCCTGTGCCTTTGGATCATTGGCTACTTCGTGTTCCGCTCGGTCAAGGATCACGCAATCTGACGGACGCCTGAAAAGCGAGCGGTGCAATGCCTTTGATATCGGAAAAGAACTTTGACTATGCGATCTGCGAAGATACACGCCTCGTCTCTGCGCTTTTCCTCACCCCTTCGGAAGATCATGAAGCATGATCATATTCGATAAAGTCAGCAAAGCATATCCGCGCCCGGGCGGCGGAAAAAAGGTCATTCTTGACAGTTTCACCGCTGCGTTTCCGACCGGGATCAATATTGGCATTCTCGGGCGAAATGGCGCCGGAAAATCGACATTGATGAATATGATTTCCGGTGGAGAGATGCCCGATTCCGGCCGCATCCTGCGCGAGGGGCGGATTTCCTGGCCACTGGGCTTCAACGGCGGTGTGCACGGAAAGCTTACGGGCGCGCAAAATACGCGTTTCATCGCCGATATCTATGGAAAGCCACGCAACAAGGTTCTCGAGTTCGTGGAAGAATTCTCGGAACTCGGCCCCTATCTGGACATGCCGGTTCGAACCTATTCCGCGGGGATGAAGGCACGGCTTGCCTTCGGCATCTGCATGGCGATCGAATTCGAATATTATTTGATCGATGAAGTCATCGCCGTCGGCGATTCGACCTTCAAGAAAAAATGCAAGATCGTCTTCGAAGAGCGACGGGAAAACGCGACGCTGTTGCTCGTCTCGCACTCTGCCGGCCTGCTTCGCTCTTTCTGCGATATCGGCGGCGTCATGCACAATGGTCAGCTGACGTTTTACAGCGATATCGAAGAAGCCATTCAGGTTCACGAAGAGATACTGCGTTCCAACCCCGCGCTGCACAAGAAGACGGCTTGACACCGGCTCCTACAAATCAGCCTTTGCAGGGTTAGATTGCCACGCCTCTGTCCACACGCGCAGACGTAAATGGCGTGACAACGGCCTTCGCAGATGTGGAACGCGCCGCCTGCACATCGGCGTCGATCGTCCTGAGCTTTGCCAGAAGCGAGTTGGCCGCGACCTCTATCCCTTCATAGGCATAGAAATCACCATATTGCAGACATTGTTGCCCGACCCATTGAATATAGTCTCGTCGCAAGGCCGCCGGGGCCACATGGCCAGACGCCCAGAACTGATCAAGGTCGATCCCCTTCTTCACGCAGAAAGCGAGTTCCGGGTGGCGATAGAAGGCCTGCCCCAGAACGGCAAGCGGAACACCATGGACGAGAGCCGACAGGCCGGATGTGCTGTTGATGGTCACCATACCGGCAGAATGGCGCGTCAAAAGCCCGAGCGAACCACCGTCGAGGATATGAACCCGCTCCGCGACATTGTTGAGCACGCTCACCTGGCGGATGAATTGGCTATCCTGGCTGTGTCCGCGTTCCATCGGATGAATCTTGAACACCAGCTGAGATGCCGCCGGCGCATTGCGCGCAAAGGAGACGATCGATTTCAGAATCAGCCTTTGATTGCTCCAGCCGCCCGCAGCGGCGCCAAGCTGGCCATCGTCGTGCACCTGCAGGGGCACCAGATAATAGCGCTTGTCATGATGCTCCAGCAAACGTTCCAGGCTGCGATAATTGCGGCCGAGATTGCTGAATTTACGGTAGTAGTTCTTGATCCAGTAGAACATCTCCCGCACGAACGACCGCTTGGGCTTGTGGAAAAGCTTGCGCTCGCTCGGCCGGGAGAACAGGCCTCTCACGGCAAAATACGTAAAGGCGTAGCTCGCCATCGCACCGAAAGAAGAAGGGTAGCTCGCCTTCGGCCGTTCGGTCCGCGACTCGGCATCTTCTTCAGAAGGAAGCAGGCCTGCGATGGGAGAGCGCCAGTTGTTGCCACCGAGTTCCATCGTCACGAAGCCGGGGCGAATATAGCCCTCCTCGAGGCAAAGCGCGGGAACATCCGCCAGTGCGCACTGCTCCAATGCGATCCTGTGGATTTCACGCTCGCATCCGAAAAGCACGACATAGTCGAAACCATGTTCACCGACGATTTCAGTGAACCACTCGCGCCAGGCATCCGCAGTGCCCGAAAAATGGAGGTTCTGGCTGCCGCGGGCAAAGAGACGATCGCCCGCATTGAAGCAGACACGCCAAGCCTCGAAGCCATTTTGATTGAGAAGAGCCTGCACTTTTCTGAAAAAAGGGCCAACAGGACCCTGCAACAGGAGCACGCGCGGCGCGCTCTTGGAGGGAAAGCGCTTCGAAAGTTTGCGGCGCAGCGAAAGATTGATCAGCCGCGAACCACGCACGGAACCATTGTCAGACTCGGAGCGATCCGCCTTTAAATCTTTATCATGCTGTTCAGTCATGACAGGCTGACTCAACTCGGAATAGTGCAGGAGGCATTTGTCATCGCACAAACCCGTCTCTTTAGCAACCGCATCCGCCAACCTTCCCCGAAAATCCCACCTTCAGCACAGACATACGAGACCTTCCGAGATCGCGCGCGCGATCTGGAAAACACTCCTCATCGTTGTCTTCAGTCATATTACCGCAATTTCGAGTCGCGCAACAAGACCCCCAGACGGTTTATCTGCTGCGCTGCACCCAAGAAAAGCATCGTCAAAGGACCGGGCTTTTTCATGACGCCAGCCGAAATTTCCTCGATGAGGTCTTCCGGCCGGCATGGCAAGCCGCTCAGGGGATGCACATAGAAGGGATAGAGAATGAGGCTCGCGGCGACGAGCATGTCGAGATCGATTCGCCGGCTGCGGCGCGAAATAGCCAGACGATCATCGGTAAGGCCCCAGCCGGCATAAAACGGCATACCGTGCACGCCGACGGCCTTGCCGCGCAGCAGCGCCTCGAAACCGGCAAGCGACGTCATGGTTTCCACACGATCCGCCCAGGCGATCCATTGAAGGATATCGCCGCTTTTGACGATCTCGTCCGCGTCGCTTGGCTCTTCGCCGCCGCTGCGCACGCCGGAGACCACATCGGGATGGGCCTTGTAGACGATGAACGCATCCGGGTAGAGCCTGCGCACCGCAGTGACGAGCCCGGAATTGGACCTGACCTGCGGTGAACCGTAGCGGATGGAAGCATCCTTCTCCACCTGGCCTGGAACGAGGATCTTCATCCGTCCTTGCGCCACGACGGGCGGATCGGCGACGGTACCGAGATTGTATTTCGAAACTCCACGCTGGATCAGGAGCTGAGCCAGGCTTCGTGCACGGGCCAGCAGGCACTCGTCGAACACCGTCTTCGCGATGATGTCTTCAAGACGGCTCGCACCCCGTGCATCGTAATAGACATGATCGTCATCGATGGCGATGGAAGACGGGAGCGTCAAAGCCACGCCGAGCCCTTTCGAGCGGATGAAACCATCCTCAAGGCGAATCGCCGGCACGGAGAGAGGCAGGGGCCTGTCGCTACCCCATACGGCCACGACGCCATTCGCGGCGCGCGCCGCCGAAACAGCGGCATCCATCGTGCGCCTGTGAACCGGGTCGCCCGCCATGCCCTTGAGGAAGGGGGTCATCGCCCGGCGTTTCCATGGCGAAAACCCGGCCGTGAAAACCTTGTTTGCGATACGGGCGCGCTGATTGCGGACGGCGACCGCCTGCTCCACCGCCCGCTCCATCGTGCAGATCTGCCGCGTGTGCAAATCCAGATAATGCGAATAGTCGAGAAAAGCCGCGTGAAAAACCTGCTCCAACGACGCCGGTGTTTTGTCGGCGCCCAACTCCCCGTGATCGCTCGTCAGCCCCCGGCCGGAATAATAGGTAGAACCGAAACAGTGAACCGGCCGGCCGGCCATAAGCGCTTCGAAGCCGAGCTGGCTCGATACGGTGTAGACGCTGTCGGCCTCCTCCAGCAACGGCCAGGGGTTCATGCGGCCCGGCGCGACGATGGACAGACCAAGCGTTGCCGCGGCTTGGCGCAACAGGCTATTCTCGCCGGCGGCGGGATGGGTACGCACGACGAGCGTCTTGCCGGGATTGGACGTGGCGGCGTGCTCCAGCATGACCCGGAAACGCTGTGCATTCGCACCGGCCCCCGCAATGGACGCATCACCGGCCACCTGATCGACGAGCAGAACGAAAGGACGGCCCTGTGGTACACCGGCGGCAACCGGGGTGATGAGCGGGCTGTTGTTGTATTTGGAGAGACGTTCGTCCCGCAGCAACGCCATCAAGCGATGCGCACGGTCGAGTGCCGGCGGATCGGTCTGCGGCCATGCCAGCAGGCTTTCGAGGTCGCTCGGCTGTCGCGCATCAAAATAGATGCCCTGGCGATCGATCACAAAGGAATGGCTTGGCTCCGCCTGCCCCGGCGCAAAGCCGCGCAGAAAGCCATCTTCGAGCGTGAGGACTTCCTTGCCGAACCTTTCGGCAAGCCGAACGGCGCGCCTGCCCGACGGACGCCGCCCCCAGCCGACAAAACCATCCACCCTGCCGGGAAAAACGAAGGGCCAGGCGACGATATCGGCATCAAGCAACCGCGCGATATCCTCCCGCTGCTGCCAGAGGCCGTACGAGAGGAGAGCATAGGTCTTGCGTGCCCGATCGGCCATCCAGCATCCCATCGATCATGCGCGTCGCCGACGGCATATCGCAGCGCTTTCAGGCGCCAAGCTATACCGTCGCAACGTCGTCAGAACGCCCTGGTCGTCCGCGTGATATTGTAAGCTGCGCTGGATCCGCTGGAAACAATCGTCAGGAACTTCGCAAGATCCGTAGCGACATGGCGCGACAGATAAATCACGTCCTTGTTCCGCACGGGGAAGTTCTGGGCGATGATATAGCTCTGCGTTGCAGCCAGATCGAGGCGATAAACGATCGGATAGCGGCCATCGCCATCCGGCGCCATGCCGCGGGAGATGAGATCACGGAAGCGATCATCACCGACGACACTGCGGTAGACGCTCTCATCCTCGTAGCGGAAGACGAAATAGCCCTTCGGATCGGCCGTCGCGATACTGCCGCCGCCGGCAAG
Source organism: uncultured Shinella sp. (assembly GCF_946479415.1). The sequence goes on from NZ_CAMLFY010000057.1 coordinate 8,930, forward strand.
CGCGGCAGCCTCGACGAGGCTAAGCTTGGCGGCGTTGAACGGGATCTTGCCCGTCTTCTCCGTCTGGCCGAGCGCCGAGAATGTCTGCGGGTCGAAGGTGAGGTAGATCTGATCGTCCGGCTTGACGTAGATGTCGTCCTTCGGATTGTCGATGATCGTCTGCAGGAGCACCGAGCGCGAACGGCCGCCGCGCTTCAGGCTGACATAAGTGTCATACGGCGGCTTGGACGCACCGCCCGCCATGGCAAGCACTTCGCTGAGATGCTGACCGTTGAGACCGAGCGGCACGATGGACGCATTGCGCACATCCCCTTGAACGGACACGGTGCGCGACGCGTTGCTCGCCATCGAAACGATGACGTCCGGCTCCACGGCCTTGGCTTTCAGCGCATCGACGATCGTCGCACGGGCAGAATCGATGGTCATACCGGCAAAGCGGACGGAGCCCACATAGGGAATCTGGCCATGGCCATCGGGCTGAACGACGACGGGAATGGTTGTCGACTTGCGTTCGACCGTCGAGAAGAGGCCATCGGGACCTGCTTCAAAAATCGTGACATCAAGGCGATCGCCGACGCCGATGACCGGAGTGCTGCCGCCGCCGCCGAAGCCGAACGTGCTGGCAAATCCAAGGCGCGTCCCGGCGTTAACGCCGTTGGCGACGCGCTGGTCGATATTGACGACGTCGAAAATCAGCTTGGTCTGGGGAATTTCGTAGGTTTTCCCGCCGGCACCGGCGGAAAGCACTTCCTGGGTCAGCGGCCCGTCATTCGGGACCACGCAACCCGCCAGCGTCAAGGCTGCGCCGGCCAGGAGAATACGCGTAAACGCGCTCAACGCCTTGCGCGGCCCACTCACGTCTTCATTTCCGATCATCACACTGCATTTCCTGTTGACCGCGCCTTCATAGACACGAGGCAAGAGCCGGCCGCTCGCCACGACGGATCGGCATAGACATGCAGTTCAGACGTTTCGTCAAGTCCCATGACCAAACCTTGTCCCAATCAGGCACATCCATGCGGCCCCCGCCGACACCATGGAGCAAATCCCTTGCACATTCGTTACGGCCTGAAAAGCCGCTTGACCCGTCTGCATTCCAAATCAACGTTTTCCACCGGCTTTTTAAGACGAGGTGCGACAAAAAGAACGCAGCCTCACCGGCCCGACATCAAAGGCCAGGAAACTGGCGGCAGGCTTGCCGGAAGGAATCAGCACATTTCAGGCACGGCCCCTTTTCGGAACCGTGCCTTGCCCGACCCTGTCGAGGGATATGGGCGAAATTGAGAGAGCGTTATGAGGCTTCGACCGGCGCCGACTCAGCAACGGGTTCCTGTCGTTCCTCCGGCTTGATACGGAACCAGGCAATGTAGAGCGCGGGAAGAAAGAGCAGCGTCAGCACGGTGCCGACGATGATACCGCCCATCATGGCATAGGCCATCGGCCCCCAGAAAACTTCGCGGGAGATGGGGATAAGCGCAAGGCTTGCCGCCGCCGCTGTCAGCATGATCGGCCGCATGCGGTGTTCCGTCGCCTCGCGCACGGCAGTCCAGGCATGCATGCCCTCGCGCCTCAGATCCTCGATCTGCACGACGAGGATGACCGAATTGCGGATGAGGATGCCGATCAGCGCCAGCACGCCGAGGATCGCCACGAAGCCGAGCGGCGCGCCGCTGCCGAGCAGCGCGATGACGACCCCGATGAGCGCGAGCGGCGCCACCGCGAAGACGAGGAAGAGCCGCGAGAAACTCTGCAACTGCAGCATCAGGATCGTCGCCATGGCAAACAGCATCAACGGCACGACGGCAACGATCGGCGCCTGGCTGTTGGCGCTTTCCTCCACCGAACCGCCAACTGCGATCTGGTAGCCCGACGGCAGGCTTTCGCGGAAGCTCGCGACATCCTTGTCCATCTCGGAGACGATCGTCGCCGGCTGCACGCCGCCTGTAATGCTCGCCTTCACCGTGATGGTGGGCTGACGCGAACGGCGCCAGACGACCGGTTGCTCCATCTCGTAGCGGAAGTTCGCAACGGCGGCGAGCGGCACGGAGGTGCCGTTCGCCGTCGGCAGCTGGAGCTGGCGCAGGGTTTCGATGGATTCGCGTTCCGCCGCCTTTGCCCGGCCAATGACGTCGATCAGATAGACGTCGTCGCGGATCTGGGTGACGGTGGTGCCGCCGGTGACGCCGTTCAGTGCCGAGGCGATATCCTGCGAGGTCACGCCGAGCTGGCGTGCCTTGTCCTGGAGAACATCGACCTTCACGACACGCGCCGGCTCGTTCCAGTCATAGACGATGTCGCCGAGACGGCTGTTCCGGCCGAGCAATTCGCCGAAAGCCAGCGCATGACTGCGCACGTCCTGAATATCGGGGCCGCTGATGCGATACTGGACCGGCCGACCGACCGGCGGGCCGATGTCGAGCAGCTTGACCAGCGCGTCGGTGCCGACAAAGGTCTTGCGCAGATAGTCCTGAAGATCGGCTTTGAGACGATCGCGCGCCTCGAGATCTTTGCTGACGATGACCGTCTGGCCGAAGGCCGGCGACGGTGGCTGCACGTCGAAGGACAGGAGGAAACGCACCGCCCCTTCCCCGACATAGGACGACCAGCGCTCGATATCCGGATTGCCCTTCAGCTTTTCCTCTTCGAACTTGGCGATCTGCGCCTTGGTCTCGGCGATCGAGGCGTTCTGCGGCAAAGCCCAGTCGACGATGAGTTCCGGACGGTCCGACGACGGGAAGAACTGCTCCGGCACGAAGCGCATGCCGAAGACCGAGACGAAGAAGATGAGCACGGTCGCGACGATCGTCGTCCACTTCCAGCGCATGCAGACATCGAGGATGCGTGCGAAGGTGCGGCCGAACCAGCCCTTCTGTTCATGATGGCTCTTCATGCTCTTGGGCAGAATGGTGACGCCGAGCAGCGGTGTGAAGATGACCGCCACGACCCAGGAGACGACGAGCGAGATCGCGATGACCACGAAGAGGCTGAAGGTGAACTCGCCGGCCGCGCTGCTGTTGAGACCGATCGGGATGAAGCCCGCCACGGTGACCAAAGTGCCGGTCAACATGGGAAAGGCTGTGGACGTGTAGACGTAGGTCGCCGCCTTGCGCAGCGAATCGCCCGCCTCCAGCCGCGCCACCATCATCTCGACGGCGATCATGGCATCGTCGACGAGCAGGCCAAGCGCGATGATCAGGGCGCCGAGCGACACGCGCTGCAACGATATGCCGTCGTAATACATGAAGACGAAAGTGATCGCGAGCGTCAGCGGGATCGACAGCGCCACGACGAGGCCGGCGCGGATGCCGAGACTGACGAAGCTGACGATGAGAACGATCGCGACCGCCTCGAACAGTGCCTGCGTGAAGCCCGACACCGCCTCCTCGACGACCTTCGGCTGGTCGGAAACGAGGTGCACATCGACGCCGACGGGCAGGTCATGCGAGAGGATTTCGATTTCCTTCTCCACCTTGGCACCGAATTCGAGCAGGTTCGCGCCCTGCTTCATGCCGATGGCAAGGCCGATCGCCGGCTCGCCATTGAAGCGGAAGAGACCGGACGGCGGATCCTCGTAGCCGCGGGTGATGGTGGCGATGTCGCTCAAACGGAAGAAGCGGTTGTTGACCCGCAGATTGACATCACGAAGGCTCGCTTCGGAGGAGAACTGCCCGCCGACGCGAACGCTGACGCGCTCGCCGCCGGCCTGCACCACGCCGGAAGGCGCAATGGCATTCTGCGCCTGCAAGGTCGAAACGACCTGCTGGGTGGAAATACCGAGCGCCGCAAGCTGGCGCGTGGAGAATTCGAGATAGATCACCTCGTCCTGCGCGCCCACGAGATCGACCTTGCCGACATTCGGCACGGTGAGGATGCGGGTACGGGCGTCCTCGACATAGTCGCGCAGCTGGCGCGGAGTCAGGCCGTCGGCGGTAAAGGCGTAGATATTGCCGAAGACGTCGCCGAAACGGTCGTTGAAGGCGGGACCGACGACACCCGAGGGGAACTGCCCCCTGATATCGTTGATCATATTGCGGACGGTCAGCCAGGTGCCCGGCACATCGCGGGCGCGCGTCGTCGGCTTCAGGTTGACGAAGACGAGCGTCTGGCCGGGTGTCGTGACGCTGCGGCTGAAATCGAGCGACTCCAGCTCCTCCAGCTTGCGCTCGATACGCTCGGTCACCTGCCGCGTCGTCTCTTCGACCGAAGCCCCCGGCCAGGCCGCGCTGATCGTCATGGTCTTGATGACGAAGGAGGGATCCTCCTCGCGGCCGAGGTTCTGATAGGTGAAGAAGCCGAGCAGCGCGAAGACGATCATGAAGTACCAGACGAGCGATGCGTGATCGAGCGCCCAGTCAGAAAGGTTGAACTTCTTCATAGGCTTGCCCCGTCTTCGATCTTCACTTTCTGGCCTTCTTCGAGGCTGTTCACCCCGGCGGTGACGACCCGGTCGCCATCCTTCAGACCCTTTGCCACCGGCACATATTGGCCTGCGGCGGCCCCCGTCTCGATGGCCGCGAGATGCACCTCGCCCTTGGCCGCATCGACCAGCCAGACATGCGGCTTGCCGTCCTTCTCGAGTACTGCCGTTTCCGGCACCATGATCGCCGTCAGGTTCGGCCCTTCAAGCTCGGCGGTGATCGTCGTGCCGAGCCGCACCGTATCCGGCGGGTTTTCCAGCGCGATCTTCACCCGGCGTGTGCGGGTTACGGCATCGGCAGACGGCGCGACCTCGCGCACCGTGCCCTTGACGGTAATCGCCGGGCTGATCTGCAGCGATACCGTGAAACGGCTGCCCATGGCGATGGCTTCCGCCATTTCGGGGATATCGACGACCGCATCGCGCTCTTCCGGTCGGGCAACCGTGACGATGGCCTCGCCCGGCGAGACGGTCTGGCCGACCTCCGCACCTGTCGCGATGACCACGCCGTCGAATTCCGCCTCGATGCGCGTATAGGAGAGCTGCTCCTCCGCTTTCACCAGCGCGGTGCGCGCCCGGATGAGGCCGGCATCGGCCGCCTCGCGCGACTGCTCGGCGCTTTCGACCGCGGCTTTCGCCGCGGCGTTGGATTGCAGCAACGTCTTCTGCCGGTCCTCGCTGGCGACCGCGCTTGCAAGCGTCGCCTCGGCGCTGGAAAGCTCTGCACGCGCCGAACGGACCGCCAGTTCATAGGCCGTCGCATCGAGCACGGCGAGCGCATCGCCTTTCTTCACGAGATCACCGACATGCACCGAGCGCGACACCAGCCGCCCTGCAACGCGCGAACCGAGCGCGGCCTGCACTCTCGCCTGCACCGTGCCGGCAAAGCGTGTCCCGGGCAGCGCCGTCGGTGTCACGACGACGGAGAGCACCGGCGGTGGCGGGGCGGCGGCCTCCTCTTCCTTCTTGCAGGCCGACAGCGCCAGTGCGGCAGCCACGGCAAGAGCGAGCGGCACGGGCGTCCTCATTTGGCGGCTCCTTCGATGGCGGTCACGGTCTGGCCGGGGCGCAGCAGCTTGGTGCCGTCGGCGACATAAGTTTCCCCCTCCTCGATGCCGCCCGAAATCAGCGCGGAGCCGGTTTCGAAGGACAGCACATCGACAGGACGCAGGCTCACGGTGTTCTTCGTCTTGTCGACGATCCACAGCGCCGGCTTGCCCGCGATACCTGACATCGCCTGCCACGGCACGACGGCAACGCGCCGCGGTGCAAGCGCACCGACACCGACGACGGACGCGCCGAGCGTCATTTCCGGCGGCGTCTGGTCCATGGCGATTTTCACGCGCACCGTACCGGTCTGCGTGTCGATGGTGGGCGAAACCTCGCGCACATTGCCGGTCGTGCGCACCCTGTCGTCGCTGAGCAAGGTGACGACCACGCCATCCTTCGCCGGCTGGGCAAGGAACAGGGATTCGTAGACATCGAACACGGCGTCGCGCGGGCCGGTATCGGCGATGGTGAACATGGTCTGTGCCGCCTGCGCCACCTGACCCGTTTCGGCGAGGCGTGCGGTGACGATGCCATCAGTGGGCGCTCGCAGTTCGGTATAGGAGAGCACATCCTTTGCAGTATCGCGCTGGGCAATGGCCGATTCCCGCGCATTCTCGGCGGTGCGCAACGCCGTTTCGGCATCGTCGAAATCACGCTGCGTGCTGATACCGTCGTTCAAAAGCGATCTCTGGCGCTCGAAATTGGTGCGGGCAAGCTTCAGTTGCGCGTCCGCGGCACGCACGCCGGCTTCCGCAGCCTCGACATCCGCCTTCTGCTCCTCGGGGTCGAGCCGCGCAATGATCTGGCCCTCCTTCACCGCGCTGCCGACATCGACGAACCAGCCGGTGATGCGCCCGCCGACGCGGAAGGAAAGGTCCGTCTGCACCCGCGCCACGACTTCGCCCGTGATGGTGACCGACTGTTCGCGCTCTTCGAAATGCACCGGCGCGATGCGCACCGGTCGCGCCATGCCATCGGCATAGGCCGGGATCGCCGTGGCAGACAGCAAAAGGGCCGTCAGCATCATTCTGCCCGATCGGGTCATCGTCGTCTCCACCTTTGCAGAAACCCCATTTAATATGGGTCCTCATTATATCGCGAAGATCAGACTGGCAAGTCTTCACACCATCTGGCGTTGAGGCTGCCGTTGCCGAGTGTGGCGAAGTTCAGGAAAAAAGCCAATCACCAAGATGCCGCGACAGAAAAATATAATAAATCATATTTTTCAGCAGCCTAGCGTGACCAAAGCGGGAAGAGGCATCAGGCCTTTCAAACAAGAAAGCCGCCGGCAGCCTCGAAACCCTGCCGGTTTCCCCAAGTGCTGCGCGGCGGCTTTCCCGGAGCGTCATTCGCTGGACGCTTCTCTTGCGGTCCCCTCTGGACCTGCTTCAACCGAAGCAGGAAGCATGCCAATTACGAAAAATCCCGATTTAAAAATGATTTCATATTACTAAACTGATCTCTAAAATACTGCATCCTTCCTGCACTTCGAGAAACCTGTGCAATTCCTGGGCACCGCACAAAATCTGCGCGATCTTCACGCAAAAGAAAAAGGCGGCCCGTTGCCGGACCGCCCTCCCCCAGCCCTGAGGGAAACTTCAGAATTCTTCCCAATCCTGCGCGACCGCCGCACTCGCCGTCGCCGCCGAACTGCTGCTGAAGGCACGGGCAAGCTTGTTGCCGAGCGCCCTTGCACCGGATGCTGCCGGGCGGTGTTCGGAGGGCGAGGCAGCGACAGGGCGAGCACTTGCTGTCTCCGTTCCCAAGCGGAACTGCGCCAGCAGCGTGTTGAGCGCGGAGGCTTCCGTTGCCAGAGCATGGCTGGCCGCCGTCTGCTCCTCGACCATCGCGGCATTCTTCTGGGTGCCCTGGTCGATCGAATTCACCGCCGCGCTGATTTCGTGCAGGCCGGTCGACTGTTCGCGGGCCGAGCGCACGATGGCGGCGACGTTCTGATCGATTTCCTGCACCTGATCGACGATTTCCGAGAGCGCCGAACCGGTCTCGCCGACCAGCGCCACGCCGAGATGGACCTGATCGCCCGACTTCGTGATGAGCGCCTTGATCTCCTTTGCGGCATTGGCCGAACGCTGGGCGAGCTCCCGCACCTCCTGTGCGACGACCGCAAAACCCTTGCCGGCTTCACCAGCGCGGGCCGCTTCGACACCGGCATTCAGCGCCAGAAGATTGGTCTGGAAGGCAATCTCGTCGATCACGCCGATGATGTTGGAGATTTCGCGCGAGGAGGTCTCGATGCCGCTCATCGCCGTGACGGCGCGACGCACGACCTCGCCGGACTTTTCAGCGCCTATGCGGGTTCGCTCGACCAGTTGGCCGGCGTCTTCCGCGCGCTTGGTGGCATCCTTGAGCGAAGTGGTGATCTCTTCGAGTGCCGCCGCCGTCTCCTCGACGGAGGCCGCCTGCTGCTCGGTGCGCTTGGCAAGGTCGTCGGAGGCCGAGCGGATTTCTGCCGATCCCGCCTGGATGGCATTGGCATTGCCGCCGACCGAACGAAGGGCTGCCTGCAACTTCTCGACCGAAGCGTTGAAATCGTGGCGCACTTCATCGAGCGAACCGGCAAAAGCGTGGTCGATGCGATGCGTCATGTCGCCATCGGCGAGCCTCTGAAGGCCATCGGCCAGAGCCTCGACGGCAAGGCGTGTCTGGCGTTCCTGTTCTGCGGCCTGTTCGGCACGCTGGCGACGCTCGTCTTCCGAAAGCGCGCGGTTCTGCTCGGCCTCGCCTTCAAGTCGGATTTTCGCCAGTGTCGCATCGCGCAGCACGGCAAGCGAACGGGCCATCTCGCCGATCTCGTCCTGCCGTTCGGATTCCGACAGATCGACATCCGTGCGGCCGCCGGCGATTTCACTCGTGGCAGCGATGACGGTGGCGAGACGCTTGCGGAAGCGGGTGGCGAGCACCCATCCGATCACGATCATCAGCCCGGTCGCGACAGCGATGACGACGATGGATGTGATGGCGAGCGTCGAGAGACTGGCGAACAGAACCGATTTCGGCACCGATACGATCGTGTACCAGGTCGTGCCCGGCTGCAGCGGCACCGGAACGGCAACCGCCATGGAGGCGACGCCGGCGGCATCGGTCATTTCGAAGGCTTTGCCGGGATTGTCGATCAGCGCCTGCCAGGCCGCGACGTCCAGGCCGGAATCCTTCAGCGACTTGCCGAGAAGAGCCGTATCGGGATGGCTGACGATGCTGCCGCCCTGGCTGAACAGCGCGACGTACCCCTCACCGAGCGGCTTCAATTTCGACATTTCGACCGCGAGCACGTCGAGCGCGACATCGACGCCGGACACCGCCTTGAACGTGCCGTCGAACATCAGCGGCACCATGAAGGAGGTCATCAGCGTGTCCTTGCCGCCGACATTATAGGTATAGGGCTCGGTCAGGAAATCCTGACCCGTCTTCTTCGGCACCTGGTAGTAGTCGCCGGGACCATCCTTGTCGTAGTCGATCAACGGTTCGATCGCCGCCTTGCCGTCCTTGCGGATGACATAGGGAACGTAACGGCCTGTCGAATCGTGACCGGGCTTATCCTTGTATTCGGCATCCTTACCGTCGAAGGCGTCCGGCTCCCAGCCGGTGCTGAGACCGACCGCGAAGGGATTGTCGATCAAGAGCTGTTCCATCGTCGCGTTGACGATCTCACGGCTCGGCGCGGGGCCTGCCTTTATCGCGAGGATTGCGGACCGAAGATTCCAGCTCAGCGTCTTCACGCGTGCGAAGGTGGTTTCCACCTTGCCGGCGCTCGCCTGCGCCGCATTCACCATTTCGGAAACCGAGCGCTCCTGTACCGCATTGTAGGAGAGCCAGAGCAGAACACCTGCCGTCGCCACAGTCGTGGCGACACCGGCCGCCACGATGGCGAACATATTTCGGGCAGTCGCAGTCTTGGGCAGCATTAACGCCTCCTGAGCGGCGCGGCCAAGCGCGCCGGGCAATCATCAAAATTGCGGGACATGCCGGCGACGCGGCGAGAGAGACGAAATCATTTCGCAGGCGGGAAGCGTAAGCGAATGCTGGTTTATGAAACGATAAAATTCGAACGATCTTATATTGGAACAGAACGGTTGGATAAACGCTGTTCAAGAAACCACCTGACCGGTGCTGCGCGAGGATGCTGCCAAGGCAAATCCGCGCCGTCGTTCAGGAAAAGTGAACAATCCGTTCGCCACGCCCGATCTTCCGGCAGCGCGGCCAAGGGGCGATATTCGCTTCAACAGACGGCCCCGACGGCGGGACCGCACGAACATCCCGGACGCTTCCGGAGAGGAGTTTGCCATGACCCTTCAGCTTACCGGCATCCATCACCTGACCGCGATCACCGCGAATGCGGCGGAGAACCTGCGCTTCTACACCCAGACGCTCGGCCTGCGCCTCGTCAAGAAGACCGTGAACCAGGACGATACCAGCGCCTACCATCTCTTCTATGCCGACGGGCTGGCCTCGCCCGGCTCGGACCTCACCTTCTTCGACTGGCCGGTCAGCCATGAGCGGCGCGGCACGCACAGCGTTTCCCGCACGGGCCTGCGCGTCGCCACTTCTGCCACGCTCGAATGGTGGAAGGCCCGCTTTACCGAGGAGAAGGTCAAGGCCGGCGACATCAGGGAGATCGGCGGCCGCGCCACGCTCGATTTCGAGGACGGCGAAGGCCAGCGCTTCCGCCTGACGGTCGACAATGCCGGTACGCCCTCCAATCCCTGGGACAAGAGCCCCGTTCCAGCCGAGCACCAGATCAAGGGCCTCGGACCGATCACGCTCAGCGTGCCCGACCTCCGCAACACGGAGACGGTGCTCGTCCAGGTGATGAACATGACGCAGACCTCGACCTATCCGAACCCGGATGGCGAAGGCGAGGTGCATGTCTTCTCGATGGGTGAAGGCGGCCCGGCAGCCGAGCTGCATGTCGCCGTCGAGCCGAACCTGGCAACGGCCCATCAGGGCGCCGGCGCCGTGCACCATGTCGCCTTCCGCGCCCCCGATGTGGAAGCGCTGCATGCCTGGACGGAGCGCCTGCGCGGCTTCCGCCTGCCTTCCAGCGGCGAGGTCGAGCGTTTCTACTTCCGCTCGCTCTATTTCCGCGAGCCGAACGGCATCCTGTTCGAGATCGCCACCGACGGTCCCGGTTTTGCCGTGGACGAACCGATGGAGACGCTCGGCGAAAGCCTGTCGCTGCCGCCTTTCCTCGAGCCGCGCCGCGCGCAGATCGAGGTCAGGCTGAAGCCGCTCGCTTAACCCTTCATAGAAAACCCCGGCGTGACACACCGTCCGCCGGGGTTTTTGATGTCTGAAAACGGAGAAACGACATGACGAAACTGGTCCTCATCTCGGGCAGCCTGCGCAAGGGCTCCTTCAACACCGCGCTTCTGCGCGCCGCGCTGACGATGGCGCCCGACGGTGTCGAACTCGTCGAAGGCTCGATCCACGGTATTCCGCTTTATGATGGTGACGCGGAAGCCGCGGAGGGTATTCCAGATGCCGTGACGCGCCTGAAGGACCTCGTCGCCGATGCCGACGGCGTCATTCTCTTCACGCCGGAATACAATAACGGCATTCCCGGCGTGTTCAAGAACGCCATAGACTGGATGAGCCGCCCCTCCTCCGACATCGCCCATGTCTTCGGCAACAAGCCCTTCGCCATCACCGGTGCCTCGCCGGGGAATTTCGGAACCCTGCTCTCGCAGGAAGCCTGGCTGCCCACTATGCGCACTTTGGGCACGGTTCCGTGGTTCGGCGCCAAGTTGATGGTTTCGCGTGCCGGCTCGGTCATCGCGGATGGCAAGATCGTCGATGAAGCGACAGAGAAGAAGCTGCGTGATTTCGTGGCCGGCTTCGCGGCCTTCGTGGCGCACTACACACGATAATTCAACAACGAAAAAAGGGGGCGCACCGTACGGTGCGCCCCCTTTTCGTTTGCCATCACCGGCTTCAGCCGATGATGCGCTCCTTGTAGGCCTTCGCCAGTTCAAGATCGGCCGTGCCGATATCGTGGCCAGCGGCCAGCAATGTGCTTTCGACGGTCGCGCCGGATGCCTTGAGCAGCGCCTCGAGATCTCCCGCGAACCGGCCGTAGGGGTCGGACTGGCCCGACACCATCAGCACATTGACGCCGGAGAGATCGGCGGCCGGCGGGTTTTCCAGCACATTCATACCGCGCAGCAGCACCGCATTGCGGATGATGCCGGGATGCAGCAGCATGACGGCACCGATCATGTTCGCGCCGTTGGAATAGCCGACGAACAGCGTTTTTGCCGGATCGAGCCCGTAGGCGGCATTTGCCCCTTCCATGAAGGCCGCAAAGGCCTCCGCCTCACCCGCAATGTCCTTCTGGTCGAAGGTCGTGGCGGTGATGCGGCGGAAGAAGCGCGGATAACCTTCATCGGCGCTGCGGCCACGAGGGCTGAGCAGCACCGCACCCGGTCCCAACCGTGCGCCGAACGGCAGAAGGCTCGTCTCGTTGCCGCCCGTGCCGTGCAGCAGCACGATCGCGGTTCCATCAGGGGTTTCCGGGCGATGCACCCGGTGGATGAAAGGCAGGTCTCGTTCGGTCATTCTGTCTTCTCCTGGCAAGGAAAACTGCGGAAGGCGCGCCCGGACATCCGCCGGATCGGCACCAAAGTGTTTCGGGACGAAGAGCGTGGTGCCCAGCGTCTCCGGGGTTTCGTCGATCGCCATGCCGGGACCGTCGGTCGCATATTCGACAAGCGAGCCGCCGGGTTCGCGCACATAGAGCGAGTAGAAGTAGGTGCGGTCGTGCATGTTGACGTCGCCCGCATCCTCCGCCGCCAGCCTTTCGGCAACGGCCTCGACGGCCGCCCGATCAGGCGCACGCAGCGCGATATGGTCGATCGTTCCCGTGCCGGGCGCCGAGGTCCAGAAACCGCTGGCATCGCGGATATCGAGGATATCGCCGGCATCCCCGGCCAGTCGTTTGATACCGTTTGCCTCGGCGACCGCGCGGAAGCCGAAATGGCTGCCGATGAAGGCCGCCGTTTCCGCCGGCTTCTCCGAAAAGATCGTCGCACCGCGGATGCGTTGGATGGCATCCGCGGCCGTGATCTCCTTGGTGACATGCGGCGCCGGGCCTTCCACGCCCGTCTCACCAACCAACTTGACGATGATGCCGTCGGGATCCTTCAGCCGGAGCACGGGCTCGCCGAACTCCTGCGAGGGGCCGGTCATGGCGATATTTTTCGTCAGGCCACGCGTCAGCCAGAAGCCGATCGCCTCCGGCCGGATCGCAAAGGCAATCTCGGCGGGCTGGCCAAGACCCACCCGGCCGGGAGAACCATCCTCCCAGGCGAGAAAGGTGACCAGCGAACCGGGACTGGCGGCCGCGTCGCCATAAAAGAGATGGAGCTGGTCGGCGTCTTCGAAGCCGGCCGTGCGCTTGACGAGTTTCAGGCCCAGGAAGCCCGCGTAGAAATCGACGTTCGCCTGGATTTTCCGGGTAATACCGGTGATGTGATGGATGCCGCTCTGCATGGGGCACCTCCTTTCGAGAGATACCCAATCAAAATTCGGCATCCCACGCCAGCCAGCGTCCGGTGAATGGATTGTTCACAAAAAGAAACGGGCCTCGCGCAAAGCAAGGCCCGTCGTCAACCAATACGAAACGATGCCGTTTCGCACGAATTCGGGTTCAGGCCGCGACATTGGCCGGATTCATCGCCCGCTGCGCAGCGGACGGATCATTGAGGAGACGCCGGATCGCCGCGCGCACCTCGTCTGCCGAGGAGAAACGCTGGGAATCCAGATCCCATACGGAATATTTGACAGCCATGAACTTCAGCCGATCCTGATCGGGAACAACGACGCCCAAGGCTTCTCCGCCGATTTCGATAACCTGCTTTTGCATAACAACTCCTGCCGCACCCGAAGGCACAGCCAATTTTCATTTGCGCTAAAATCGAAGAGGGAATTTCAGATTACATTCGACGGAGCGTCGATGTTTTCCCGGTAATCGTTTCACGACAGGAGTACGCCATACGCACGGAGGCGATGCAGTTGATATTGTACATGACACACTCCCTCTGGTTGGCGCTGACGCTTAAAAAATGTGCGTCAGGTTGAGCCGTAAGAAAACGCATGCGGCCCTCATGCGACAGCGCAACACATAATAGGCTCTCCTCTCGATGTCAATGGAATCCTTGGAATTTTGGAATAAATTGCTGTCGAATTTGTGTGACAATTCGAATCGCAAAATAATGTTCGCTCATGCAGCATTTTTCAGAAAAATATGTCGCGAAGACGAACATTCCGGGGAAATGCCGTGGCGCAACCTTGCAGCGCAGCATGAAATCGCCGCTTTCGCACAACGAGTGAGGTTTGTCCCGCCCGGACAAATGCCGCCAGTTGCACCATGGTCACACTCGCCGAAGGAAGCGGCGAAAAACGCTGTGGGACCATTCTTTTTTTTGCGAGGGACTCGATCTGGAATGCAAACATGAATAAAGAGTGAATCGCGAATATGTTACGTTAAGTGTAGTAAGCCGCGATGGCTGGCAGGATAGACCCATGAATTTCACCAGGACGCTTTTTCCTCTGAGCATGCTTCTTCTGTCGGGCTGCGTCGTCGGCCCTGACTATCAGAAGCCCGAGACCGCGCTGCCCGCGAAATTCTCGGAAAGCAAGTCGGCAAGCGCCGACAACGTCACGCTCAATCCGTGGTGGGAATCCTTCCGCGACAAGCGCCTCAACGATCTCGTTCATCAGGGCATGGGCGAAAACCTGACCGTATTGCAGGCGCTCGAGCGCATCGAAGCCGCGGAGGCAAACGTCATCGTTGCCGGCGCGGGTTCGCTGCCGAGCCTGGGTGCATCCGCTCAAGGCACAGCAGAAGGCAAGGACAGCGGGAGCAGCCACTCTCAAACGAGATCAATCAGTGCCGGCCTCAGCGCGTCGTGGGTGCTTGATTTCTTCGGCCAGTACCGCCGCCAGAAAGAAGCCGCCAACGCATCGCTCGACGCCGCCTACGACGACGTCAACGTCGCGCGCCTCGCCTATTTCTCCGACCTCGTGTCGAGCTACATCAACGCACGCTACTATCAGGAAGCGCTTGCGCTCTCGCGCAAGAACCTCCAGTCGCGCCGTGAAAGCCTGAAGCTGACCAACGAGATCAAGGAAGCGGGCGCCGCCTCCAGCCTCGACGTGCTGCAGACCGAAGGCCTCGTCAACCAGACGCTCGCCGATCTGCCGGCGCTCGAAACCGGCTTCCACCAGGCGGCAAACCATATCGCGACCCTGCTCGGCGTTCCGGCCAGCACGATCACTTCCAGCCTGATTAAGGGCTCCTCGCAGCCCATGCCGCGTTACGCGACGCACACCGGCATCCCGGCCGACCTCATCCGCAACCGTCCTGATATCCGCGCGGCCGAACGCCGCCTGCAAGCGGCAACGGCAGCGATCGGCGTGGCGGAAGCCGATCTCTATCCGAGCATCGAGCTCGGCGGTTCGATCGGCGCAGCGCGCAACTTCCGGCCGACGGCCAATATCACGAGCTGGTCCTTCGGTCCGTCGCTCTCGCTGCCGATCTTCAATGGCGGCGCCCTCAAGGCGCAGGTCAAGATCGCCCGCTCGGAAGCCGAGCAGCAGTACCTGACATGGAAGTCCACGGTGCTGAACGCCGTCGAGGAAGTGGAAAACGCCCAGACCGCGCTCATCCGCGACGGCCAGACGGTCGCCGCCCTGCGCAAGGTCGTGAACTCCTACGAGCAGACGCTGAGCCTTGCCCGCGAAAGCTATCGCGGCGGCGCCAGCACCATTCTCGACGTGCTCGACGCCGAGCGCAACGTCGCAACGGCCCGCCTGTCGCTCGCTTCGGCGATCCGCCAGCTTGCCCGCGATTACGTCTCGCTGAATGTCGCCATCGGCGGCGGCTCGGCGATCGGCACCCCGGCGATCGTCGCCACCAAGTAAGTCAGGCCGAAAAGAACCCTTCGAGCGCTGCGGCCGTCCGGCCGTAGTGCTCGCGAAGGGCCTCTGCGGCTCCCTCCCCATCGCGCGCCAGCGCGAGATCCATCAGCCGGCGGTGTTCGCCGGCGACATCCCGCGCCCCGCCACTCAGGCTCACCGACAGGCGCCGATAGCGGTCTGCCCGCGAAAACAGCTTCTCACAGATTTCCAAGAGGATCGGCGAGCCACAGGCCGAGACCAGCACCGCATGGAAGGCCGCATGCCGCGCCTCCCAGTCTTCGCGCATGGCCGAGGGAAGATCGTCCCGTACCTGCGGAATACGCACCATCAGGTGGTGCGCGGCAACCAGCCTTGCCTCCCAGTCCGCATCGCCATTCAGCACCGATAACCTGAGCGCCTCGCCTTCGCAGAGCTGGCGCGCCGCCGTGATGTCACGCAGCTCCGCCAGCGAGAGCGGCGCGACGGTGTAGCCGCGGTGATCGTCGAGCACCGTGAAGCCCTCCGCCGTCAGCCGCGCCAGCGCCTCGCGCACCGGTGTGACGCTCATGTCGCACAGCGCCTGAAGATCGGCGAAGCGCAACCGGTCGCCCGGCTTGAAATCCCCTGCACCAATCGCCTTTCGGATGGCCTCGTAGGCGTCCGCTGCCAGCGTCCGGCTGTTCGTGCGCTTCTGCTCCATATCGCCTCATTTTATAAAATTGAGTAGATTTTCGAAAATTGTTGACTCCATGTAAAACCGGATAGAAGGTGCGTGCAACCGAAATCGGCGTCAGCCGGCAATGAGTGGAGACGAACATGAAACTGGTGCGCTTTGGCGCGGCGGGCGCGGAAAAGCCCGGATTGATCGATGCGGATGGCAAGATTCGCGACCTCTCGGGCGTCGTCGCGGATATTTCCGGCGATGTGCTGAGCCGCGCCGGCCGCGAGCGGCTCAGCGCCCTCGATCCGGCAAGCCTGCCGCTTGCCCCGGAAGACAGCCGCTACGGTGCTTGCGTCGGCCGCGTCGGCAATTTCATCGCCGTCGGTCTCAACTATGCCGACCACGCCGCCGAAAGCGGCATGCCGGTGCCGGCCGAGCCCGTGCTCTTCAACAAGGCCCCCTCCTGCATCGGCGGTCCGGACGATACGATCCTCATTCCGCGCGGCTCGGAAAAGACCGACTGGGAAGTCGAGCTTGCGGTCGTCATCGGCGAGCGCGCCTCATATGTCTCGGAGGCCGATGCGCTGAACTACGTGGCGGGCTACTGCGTCTGCAACGACATTTCCGAGCGCGCCTACCAGATCGAGCGTGGCGGCCAGTGGACAAAGGGCAAGGGTTGCCCGACCTTCGGCCCGATCGGCCCCTGGCTGGTGACGGAAGACGAGGTGGACACATCCGACCTTGCCATGACGCTGAGCGTCAACGACGAGCTGGTTCAGAACGGTTCGTCGAGCACCATGGTCTTCAAGGTGCCCTTCCTCGTTCACTACATCTCGCAGTTCATGGTGCTTGAGCCTGGCGACGTCATCACGACAGGCACGCCGCCCGGCGTCGGCATGGGCATGAAGCCGCCCCGTTACCTGAAGCCCGGCGACCGGATGGAAGTCTCCATCGCCGGCCTGGGTACGCAGCGCCAGGTCGTGGCCGCCGGCTGAGCGGCAACCTCAAAAAGCGAGAGGGGCCTTGAGGCCCCTCTTTCGTCTTGGCGATCATTGGCCGACGATCAGTGGAAAGTCGAGGGCGACGCCTGGTCATCGAGGATGCGGAAAGCTTCATCCAGTGCTGCCACCAGAATGTCCGTCAGTTCGTCCGCATCGTTTTCGAGGAGGAAAAGCGCGACCGTAGCATTGTCAGGATCGCTGTAGCGCTCGAGGTCGTTCGACATGTCATTGTCCTTTTTCAGCCGGCACCATCCCGGTTGACGCAAACCATAGCGACGCAGGCTTGCGCATGGCTTGTGCCGGAAAGAGACATCATTCGCAAGAAAGAATGTCAGCCGCACCAGGATTGATGCCGCCCCGTCCAGGACCGGGCAAAGCCTTCCTGAACAAGCCGCTGGCCGATCGACTGGCTCCCGCGCATCACGAGATGCCGTCCCTCGCCCTTGGCCGCAACGAGCGAGACATCGCCTTCGCTCAGGATTTCCCGCAGGCGCAGCTTCGCATCGCCACCGCGCGAGCG